>CAMLLK010000046.1 GCA_946480885.1 uncultured Thermoproteales archaeon | reverse complement strand
CACAGAGTTGTACAACTACGCAGCGGCGTATTCAGTATTGACTGAGCCCTTTTGGTTTCTTGGAGACTATAGATTCATCCCCATTGCCAAGGCGTATAGACCTGTCTTAATGAAAGACTTTGTAATAGACAAGAGGCAGATAGAGATGGCCTACGGCTACGGAGCAGACGCAGTGTTGATAATATACAAACTAGTGGGGAGGGAGAAAGCTATGGAGCTCGCCGAACAGACGTCGAGGCTAGGCCTCACGCCTGTAGTGGAGGTAGACAACGTACAAGACGCTAAAGAAGTGGCCACCTGGGGCGGGAGGCTGGTGATTGGGATAAATTCTAGAGATTTAAAGACGTTAGAAACAAATCTACAGAAAGCTTTTGAAATCGCAAAGGCGTTGAGAGGAGACGTGGAGTTTATAATTGAGAGTGGCATATCTAAGCCGGAGGAGGTAGAGAAGGCGTGTTTACTCTACGCCAGGGGGGTTTTGATAGGCACGTCTTTAATGAAAAACCCGCCCCTTGCGAAAGAGTTGAGACATGTGGTAAATAAGTGTCTAGCCAGGAGGTAGATGGATAAATTAAAAGCGGCTTTTACATCGTTACTAGCCGGCGTGTTTGTGGCGTTGTTAAAAACAGCGGCGTGGGCAGAAAGCGCCTCTGTGGCGGTGTTAGCAGATGCAATACATTCGGCAGTGGATTTAATAGTGGTGTTTTTGACATACACAGCAGTGAGGATTAGCCTAAAGCCCCCAGACTTAGAACACCCCTACGGCCACCACAAAGCTGAGACGCTTGGCGGAGTCGGCGGGTCGTTGGCCGTCATGGCGTCGGCAGCTTTTATAGCATACGAAGCCGTTATGAAGTTAATAAAGTGGGAGTATTACACGCCGTCTCTCACTGGCATATTGTTTTTATCTATAGCAATTTTAATTGATTTAAATAGAGTAATAGTCTTGAGGAAATTCAAAGGGGTGTCCCGGGCCTTGGAAGCAGACGCTCTGCACTTCTCCACGGACTTGGCCTCCTCTTCGGCTGTGTTAAGTTTATTAGCTTTGAGCTTGTTTGTGGAGACGCATAGCCCTGGGGCACTATCGAAGTGGGGGCCTGCCCTCGACGTAGCTCTAGCCGCGGCGATTACTATATACTTCGTCAAACTAAGCTTCACATTGTTAAAGACTTCAGTTGTAGAGTTGTTAGACTACGCCCCTCCCGACGTCGTAGCTAACGCCATGAGAGAAGCTAAGTCTGTGGCGGGGGTCCAGTCTGTAAAATCTATCAAGATGAGAAAGTCGGGCAATATATACCACGCAGATGTAGTGATTACAGTAGACGAAAATTTAACAGTCAGAGAGGCGCATGAGATAGCAGACGCCGTGGAGAAGAAACTTAGAAAAGAACTAGGGGGTGAGGTGATAGTACACGTAGAGCCTCACTCCATCACTTCGCCTCCTCCTTCACTTGTCTCTCAATCTCCTCAAGAGCCTTCTGAACCTCCCTCTCAATCTCCTCAATAGGCTTGGGGGGAGGCGTCGTGGCTAGGGCATAGCCAACCCAGCCCAATATGGCCAAAACCCCGGCCACTGCTAAAAACGCAGTGAGTTGAAGCACTAGGAACCCCCAAGGCGAGAAAAACACAAGCCATCCATACAACAAAATACCCACGGCGGCGCCGATTAATAACAACAAGCCAACTGTCTTATCTCTAGGCATAGTGTTGAAACTCTACAACTATAAAAAGTTTATAGAGGACATAGTTGTGAGTCTAGAGTGTAACAAAGTACATAATATACATAACCCGCTAGCCCAATAGGCGCCGTGAGTCCAAAATAGCCAAACCAAATCGCCGCTACTTCAAATACTGAAACTACAATCGCAATCGACAACGCAGTGGCGGCGGCGGGCTCTAGACTATAGACCCCCAGGGCTAAGGCCAGACCTGGGTAGAACGTACTGTACAACGCCTTTTCTCCAACAATGACGCCAACCCCCTCGTCGTCTTTCCCCCTTGCTATAAATATAAGGCCGACGATAGACTCAGGCACTACAGTGGCGATGGGGACTAACACAACTGATAGAGCTAATTTATCCAACCCCAAAGCCGCGCCTAAGTCTTTTATCCCAGAGACCATCCACTCCGCGCCGAAGAACATCACCACTACAGCTGCGGCGGTCTGTAGCGCGGGGTGTCTAAGCCATAGAGTAACTACAGTTTTTTTCACCTCCTCCTCTCTTAACATAAACTTGGCGTAGAGAAAGTAGACAGCCAATAGTGCCAAGCCGTAGAGTTGTCCATATACGCCATATTTCTCTGGGTGTAGAAATAAAATCGGGACAAGTGGTATTGTGAATACTAAAAGCGGCACGGCGACTACTTTATGTACATGTGGAATTTTATACCTACGCCAACCCAAGGCCCAGGTCGCCAGCGCCGTGAAGACCACCGCTGGGTAGATTACAGTAGAGGCCATGAAGGGCTGTGCCACAATAGAGCCCCACGCAATTTCAAACTGCCCCCTTAAGAGGGCTATTGTAAAAACGGCGAGTTCTGGACTAGAGGTAATAATTGGCGCAAAAACCGCCGCAACTCCCACGGCGGCTTTTCGATATCGCCAAGAGATATAGTGTACTAATTGTTCTATCAAAAGCCCGGCTAAAATTGTTAGCGCGATTCCAGCCACAACTCCAATTGCCCCCAGCGAGGGGATAAGTTCGATGTCGGACACGGTGACGTCTCTAATCCACTATTTAAATATAGAAATGGACCGGCCGGGATTCGAACCCGGGATCTCCCGCGCGCGAGGCCTACGCGGGCTTTCGCCCTGGGCATCCTTCCGCTAGACTACCGGCCCGTTGTAAAAATTAGTAAAGTGTATATAAGTCTTTCTCAGAGTATATATTTAACCACTGTCTCTCTAATACATGGACGAGGTAATCTACAGAGCTAGAAAATTCACTTTAGTAAGAAGGGCGAGGAAAGTAGGCGGAGAGATGGCGTGGGGAGAGTATTTAGTACACCCCGGCGCAGTGGCTATATTAGCTGTAAAAGACGGCAGAGTCATATTAGTAAGACAATTTCGGCCAGCCCTCGGCTTGTGGACTTTAGAAATCCCCGCGGGGACTTTGGAAAGTGGAGAGAGTCCAGAAGAGGCGGCGGTTAGAGAGATGGTGGAGGAGACAGGTTATATGCCTCTGAAGTTGATACATTTATTAGACTTCTACCCCACCCCAGGCGTCAGTAACGAGTTAATTAAGATTTACTATACAAACGAATTGAAACATGTAGGGGTCTCTGGTAGAGATCTCGGCGAGAGAGATATGGAGGTGTTAGAGATAAAGCCAAAAGAGGCATTATCTTTAATAGACCAAGGAGAGGTGAAAGACAGTAAGACAATTATCGCTCTCCTATACGCCTCTCAACGCGGCCTCTTATAAAATACATAACGCCGCCGAGAGCCGTCCAGAGAGCTAAAGCCCAGGCGTAGTGATACTTCTCTAATAATGTTAAGAATAGGCCAATGGGCAGTAACGCCAACGCGATCCACGCAGAGAGAGGCACATTTGCAATAAACGGAGTCTTAAATGCGCTGTGTAATGTGCCGCTGCGAGAGGCCTTTGCTAAAGCAGCCGCCACTAATATATAGTTTAGGAGAGAGCCTATGGCGTATATAGCCAATACAATTTCAACGCGGCCGAGTATTGTCAACATAAGCGAGACAACGTAGGCAATTGCCAACGCCACGTATGGAGTTCTAAATTTTTTATGAAGCTTCGCCAGAGTTCTAGGCAGAAGCCCCTCTTCAGATAATATATAAGTCATTCTAGAAAAAGATATAAAGCCAGCCAGAGATGCGGTTATCATTACAAGAAAGATATTAACAACTACGAGGTAGAAAAACAATGGGTGTATCCTCTCGGCAAGGAGTAGAGGAGCCACTGCGGGGTCTGTTATCTCATGTGGCTCTAGCGCAGACATAATGGCGGCCATGAGCCCAAGGCCGTAGAAGACGCCCACTGTTATAACTAAAATAGTGGCTTTGGGGACTTGAACCAACGGCTCCTTGGCCTCACCTGCAAGTTGGCCTATGGCGTCTATTCCAGTAAAGCCACGGGAAAGTAGTGAAAATGCTAGAAAAAGCCCAGCGGCCTCTACGCCCCCCCAGTTAAAAAACGGAGGCGCCGCGGGGTTTAGTAAAATCGCAGTGGTTATTAAAGTAGGCATTACCCCCAAGTCTAAAATAGCTACAGTCTTAGCCAACGCCGCGGTCTCTCTAACTCCTAAAATAGTCAAAATGAACAACGCCGTAGTTAATACCACGGCTAGAAAAACCTCGTCTCCCAAGTCTGGGAGGACTTTGTTTATAATCTTAGCGGCGTCTATTGTGCCGTAGGTTATCATCACAATTTGATCGAAGGCCAGCAACCACGCGGAGAAATAGGCAATAAGTCCACCAAATGAGTATTTTATATATAAATACGAGCCGCCGGTCTCTGGAAATCTCGAGCCCATCTCTCCGTACGTCAAGGCGATAGACGCCATTAATAATACGCCGTAGGCGGCGCCGAGAAAACCGTATTGACCTGCGTATAGTGCAATAAACCCCGCTAAGAAATAGTAAGTGCTCTGAATGTCTGAGTGTACTAATGCATACATGTCGAAGACGCCGAGTCTCCTCCTAAGCCAAGGCCTAGTAAGCCCCACGAACTAGCCAGCTGACGAGACTATATAAACTAAAGGCGGTATGTCTCTAGATTAAACTCCAGGATTGTATTTGACAAAGTCTCTGGCTTATCAATAGGGAGGCTACAAACTCCATGTGTACAGACATAGGCACGGGGGGCGGGGCCTTTCAACATCTGTAAAATGGCGCTGTCTAGAAGCCTCCAACTCCCTCTTAGGGGGATAACCAAGTGGCCCGGCCTATATATAGACAACGCAGTTTTTAACAACTCTACAGAGCTGCCCACTACCACAGTCCTAGGAGGCTCTGCTAAGTGGAAATCTAACGCTATTAATAAACCAGAGGCGGCTGGCCCCAGCGCCGAGATTTTGCCAATAAGGGCTTTAAGAGCTTTAGAAGCTGCCTCTCTAAACTCTCCAACGCCTGTAATATAATATAGAAAATCTAACGCCATAACTGCCAAGGAGTTCCCAGAATAGTTAGGCGAGTCTACCACTGGATAGTGTAGACTATTTAATACAAAGTCTGTGTGTTCAACATCGACGAATCCCCCCTCTTTTAAAAACCTAGTGGTTATGACCCCCCCTAACTCGACGCCGAAGTCCAACCATTGAAAATCTCCAGTGTGTGAAAAAGCCTCTAGACACGCCAATATACAATAGCTATAGTCTTCCAACATCCCTTCGCCGAAGACGACGCCGTTTCTTAAACCACGCCGTAGTCTAGAGCCGTCCCAAAGACTTCTATACACTCTCTCCAACGTCTTCAACGCGTGTTCTCTATTGCCCACCCCCGTTAGTCTAAACCCCTCAAGCTCTGCCCTAGCGGCGGCGCAATTCCACCCAGTGTATATAGTAGTATCTACGTAGGGAGGCCTCCTCTTAGATCTATACTCCTTTAGGCGTCTATATATCTCGCCGGCCTTAGCCGGCTCTCGCACTGCTAAGTGTATCCTCCCGCCGGGTCCATCCAAGAAGTAGAAATGTCTAGTGGCCGCCTCGGCGAGTTCACCCAACGCCTCTTTAAACTCTTCAAACGTCCATAAGTAATACCCCCCCTCTTCTCCGTCTACATCTGCGTCTTGGCTAGCGTAGTACCCCCCCTCGGGGTCTCTCATAAAGTCGTCCAGCCAATTCACAACTCCAACCGCCGCGTCTTTGTAAAGCTCTTTTTTCGTCAAGATGTGCCACTTTACGTATACAGAAAGAAGCTCGACGTTGTCTATGAGAAGTTTTTCAAAATGTGGAATACTCCACGTTCTATCTACTGCGTATCTAAAAAACCCCCCGCCCACGTGGTCGTACAATCCGCCGAGAGCCATTGCGTCTAGTGTCTTCTCCGCCGCCTTTCTATAGATCTCCACGCGGTCGTAGAAATACCTTAAGGCTAGTAGATCTAATTGAGTAATAGGTGGGAACTTCGGAGCTCTTCCAAAACCTCCGTATTCGTCGTCGAATTGAGCCATAAGTCTAGCCAAGGCCTCTACCTCAAGTCCTCTGTCCAACTCCCCCGGCGCCGGCGAATGCCAGGCGGAGATCTCTTTCTTTAAGTCGTCAAAAAGTTGTTGTATGTCGCTTCGTCTTTCTCTATACGCCTTTAATACAGCCTCTAAGACTCTTAACATGCCGGGCTGTCCGCCTACGTCTCGAGGAGGTATGTAGGTAGCTGCCCAGATCACCTCCCCGCTCGGCGTCATGAACACAGTCAGCGGCCACCCCGTCTGACTACCCAAGAGTGCGGCGGCTTCTTGAAGTCTCCTATCTATATCAGGCCTCTCGTCTCTATCTACTTTTATAGCTATGTAGTGTCTATTAATAAATTCGGCCACTTCGTCGTCTTCGTAGGTAGTCTCATCCATTACGTGACACCAGTGGCACCACACAGCGCCGACGTCTATTAAAATAGGCTTGTCTTCACTTCTAGCTTTTTCAAAAGCCTCTGGGCACCAGCCCCACCACTGGACTTTACTACTCAAACTCTGTAGAACAAAAGGCGACTTGCTCCTTTCTAGACATATAGTTCTTTCACCCACATATAGCCATCGATATGTAGCTAAAATCGTTCTAATGCAGAGTCGGCCTCGGCGAGAGCCTCTGCCAATTGTCTCACCAACGGGTCTTTAGACAGCCGGTATAGCCTCACCCGACCAATTTGTCTACTCTCTACAACTCTATATTTCAGAAGGATTTCAAGTTGTTCAAAAACAGCCTTCTGCGTCACTCCCACTCTCTTCACTAACTCTGTCATATTCATCTCGCCCCATTTGTACAACACTAATATAATCCTCAGCCTAGTGGGAGAGCCTAAAATCTGGTGAATCACAAAATAAAAAAAGTTTAAGTATTATTTCTTTTTACCCATT
>CAMLLK010000045.1 GCA_946480885.1 uncultured Thermoproteales archaeon | reverse complement strand
CGAACACTCTGTGGTGTTGTGTAAGGTCGCTATAAGCTATGGATGTGGCGACTTCGGCGTCTGGGACCCCTGTGTCCACCAGCGGCGGGGGGGATAAATACAACCTCGTCGCCGTCTTGAAGTCTTGTGTCTAGGCCTTGTAGCCAATCAATTGATCTGCCGTTTACTAAAATATTATACATAGGCTTTAACTCTCCTTTCTCGTCTAGAAGCTCCCCCCTCAATTTTTCAAACTTGTTGCTCAACACCTCTATCAACTGTCTCACAGAGATTCCATCATCTACCTCTATTTCAGTCTTTAACACCCCGGTGACGTCGTACAACGTGGCTAAGAACTTCACTATCAACTTCATATTTTTAAGTGAACTCTCTATTAAGTTTTTTTCTCCACATAAAAACACGGAGAGGCGTAGGCACTTTCACAGACTCTGACCCAGGTCGCGTCTAATAAGTCTGCTATGTGTTTAGCTATACACTCGCCGCTTACGCCAGGTAGACTGCACGGGACTGTGTAGATATTTTCCCGGGGGAGGCGGACATCCTCAGAAGGCGACGCTAAATATCTGCCGTCCATTTCTTTGAGTATTTCCATAAGGCGCTTTGAGGCAATACTCGCGTCGACGACTAAGTCGACGGCCCCCTCTCTACATATGCCCACTGTGATCATATAGTCGTGGCCGTGGACTCTTGCCCACTGTGGAGAAAACGCCGGGTTGTGAGCCACTGAGATGCTGCCACGGAGTTCTACACAAGTGCGCATGGCCGTTGTATAACTGTATTTATTTATATTATATATCGACTCTATGGCTCTCAACGTAGACAAAATTGAAGAAGTGGCCAGAGAGTTGAAAAAAGTAGAGATTCGACAAGACCAGTACCTAGACAAGAGGTTCTACCCGCCGCCAGACGACCCTAGAGAGAGCCAACTAGCCTATTTTGTCTCAATGGTCGCCATAGACCACAGAACAAGCCACTGGGGCCCCTTCGAGGGGGTAATACAGGGGGAGTTTTTCCACGGCGCCGACGCTCTCTATAGACTGGGGAGGCTGGCGTACGACGAAGGTTTTTTCGCCGCTGAGAGATTGGCAGAACTCACAACGACAGAGGCTAGGAAAATATTGTCTATCGGGGAGTTGTATGTGTGGGATTTCAACACGAGAGTGCTATTACTGAGAGATGTGGGGAAAAAGGCGCTTAAGAATGGAGGATTTGAAAAGATGTTAAATGTATCCACAATTGAAAAATTGAGAGAAGTTTTACAAAGACTTAGAGCCTACGAAGACCCAGTGGGGAAAAAAGTTATGTTATTGGCTAAATTTCTCCACGGCAGGAAATTGATAGAGTTTAAAGATTTAGAAAACGCAGACGTCCCAGTGGACAACCACCTCTCTAGAATAGCCTACAGGACCGGCATTGTAGATATAGATTACGACTTTTTGTTCAGCGGAGTGGAGACTACAAGAGAGGAGGACATAAAGTTGAGAGATATTGTAAAGACCGCGTGGAGAATAGTGGCGAAGTTCGCAGACATCCACCCTTTTACACTCGACGACTTTTTATGGAACTTCGGCAGACGTATATGTAAAAGAGATATGCCAAACTGTCAAATATGTCCATTTAGAGAAATATGTAAAGCACACTCAATTTCTAGATATCCACCAGAGCATCAACATCTAATCACTTGGTACTACTGATGAAGATAAGGTCGCTTACACTCCATGTTACACACGACTACAACGTTGATTTAGTAGAGAAGTTTCTACAAGTGGCCGAAATGGCGGGGCCTTTAACTATAAGAGTTTCTATATCTCCGCCTCCAAAGAGCGCCGCGGCTCAGACAATTGAAAAGTTGAAAAATTTAGGAGTTAAGTACATCTCGGCGCTTCATCTACAATACAACTCAGAAGAGATGTATAGATACATAGCGGAGTATCAAGTCTTCGGCACTTTTAACGACGCCTTAGAATATGTAAAATTCTTAAAGTTATTGCACCAGAGGGGAGAGGCACATTTATCTCGATATGTGTCTTTAGTCGTGGGGAGGGCTGTGTATAATTCTCCCTATTTCCCAGCCTCTATTTCTACAAAAACTGGAGTCTCAATAGCCCTTCTATATCCCAACGATGTGAATCAAATCGAAGATATTGAACATTTTTTAAAAATAGGCGAAGAAATCGGTCGCCGCGTGGCTAACTCAATAGGAGTTGAATTCATCGGCGTCGACGGGTCTCTCTCGCCTTGGGGCGAGGACAGCGTGGCAAAGACGATAGAACGTCTCTATGGGATAAAACTCGGCCAGTGGGGGAGTCGCCACGCCATCGCAGAGATAAACAACGCCATTTGGAACAGCTCTGTATTGAAGACGGGGTTTAACGAAGTTATGCTACCCCTGGCCGAAGACGAAGAGTTAAAGAGATTGGTTAAGTCGGGTCTGTTAGATTTAGAAAAACTAGTCGGCTACGTAGCTGTGTGCGTCCCGGGACTTGACATGGTGCCTCTTAAGATAAACAACTGGAAGTCTTTAAAACTCCTTCTCTACGACTTAGCCGCCTTGGCTGAAAGTAAACAGAAAGCCGTGGGGGTGAGAATCTTCCCAGTGGACGTGGATGAGTACTACGTAGAGGGGTTTGGCAAAACACCTGCGTTAGAGTTAAAATAGAGTGTGTGTAGAGATTGACGTGATTAAACATCTAATGATGTCTTCTAAATTTTTGAAGTTGTTGTTAAGCGGCCGTAAGAAGACTACTATTAGGCCAGGCGTTTTGAGAGTGGCAAATCAAGTGTTTATCCACAGTAGAGGACAGATAGAGGCCATAGCCTCTGTATCGCACGTCGTGTATAAAAAAGTGAAAGACTTAACGGAGAGAGACGCCTTGGTCGATGGCTTTAAGTCTAGAGAGGAGCTTGTGGCTTATTTAAAAAAGAGGTACCCTGGGCTTCGCGACGACTCTACTGTGACAATTATATACTTTGACAAAGTGGAGAGGACATCTATCCCAGAGGATTTACAATACGGCGGTTTGACTCCAGTAGAGGTGGCGAAGATAGCACTGCAAAGACTTAAGTTAAGCGAGAGAGAGACTGAGATTCGGAAAACTATAGTAGAGACTGGAAGTTTAAGAAAAGCCTCGGCGAAACTTTTCGGCACTATAGAGAAGAGATGGGTGATTAGAAAGATTTTGAAAAGAGTCTTAACTCGCCTAAGAGATGGAGAGCCTAGAGAAAAAACAAAGAGTAATTAAACTCTTAGAAGAAAAACTCTCCCAAGATGAGAGGAGAGAGGCGAGGAGAGACTCACACGCAAAGAGGCAGCCGAGGCCTTGTGGCATAACTGTACACACAGGCTTGGGATGTCCCCTTGGATGTGTTTATTGTTATATCTACGACATGGGCTTCTCCGGCTCTATAAAGCCGTATAGACTCACGCCTCTCCAATTAACATACGCGCTGGCGATTAATCCACACGTTTCAGTGGGAGAGTGGGGGACTTTAGTGGCTGTTGGCTCTGTGACCGAGCCTTTTCTAAAAGAGACTAGAGAACTCGCCGTTAAATACATAGACGCCATATCGACTTATTTAAAAAACTCTGTACAGGTCTCTACAAAAGTAGGTCCCCCTCCAGAGTTACAACAACTTGAGAGAAAGCCAGACGTCTTAATCAGTGTCACCGACGTTTCAGGTAGACTAGAGCCGAGGGCGCCGCCGCCAATCCAAAGACTAGAGGCCGGCGCACGGTATATAAAAAACGGCGGCAACGCGACGCTTTTCATAAGGCCAATAGTGCCAGATGTCACAGAGAGAGAAATTGAAAGACTCTTGAAAATAGCAGGTGATTTGGGATATAGACGTGTTGTCTTTGGCACTTTGAGAGTAACTGTAAACATAGCTAAGAGACTCAACGCGTTTGGTATAAACGTCCTCCCCTATGTTAGACAACTGGGCAAGAGCCAGACTCCGATACATTATCCAAAGACACGTTTGCTAAACGTAGCTAGAGACATGGGCTTTGACGTACTGCCAGCTTCGTGCGCCTCAAATATATTAACACACGACCAATCGTGTGCTCTATGTAGCTGGGGACCTTGTGGAGACGTAAAGAAGTTAAAAATCGACGTTGGAGACATAGAGAGATACCTAGAGACGAAGGGGTACAGAGGCGTAGAGGTAGAAGTTAAAAGACTACGTGTAGTTATTAGGGGGAGGATTGCGAGAGTAGATAAGATATTTCTTGAGCAGTCTCTAAGAGTTAGGCTAGTAACGGCCCGCTAGACGTTTTTGCATATTTGTAGGCCACATAAAGTAGGTAATGTTCTTAGGCACGTTGGCAAATAGGGTAGTCAATACCGCCTCTACTAACTCAGGTGTGACTCGCACATATTGATCTACTGCGTCTAAAATATGGGGGAAGCCAGTGTGCGACGTAGTGGAGGCTAGATAAGAGACTAATTTATCAACCCCCACCCCACCTAGGTCTAAAATTTCTACGCGAACCGCCGTCGCGTGGCCGAGGGGCTTGTAGTAAACTACCTCCACGTCGCCGAGGTGTTTTAGACTTGGATACTCCTCCGAGGTGAGAACTGCTTCAAAATTGACGCCGAATTCTCTTAGCCTTTTACACAACTTCTCATATCTAGGCGCCAGAGAGACGCTTACGCCTTCAACACATTTCATAATACTCTCTCTATGTTGCCCTCCTTCGCACTCTGCGTAGTGGATAGCTGCCCATTTTGGAAGTATATCTCTCAACCTACCGATAGACATATACTCACCCGGCTTTAGAATAGCCGTAGCCACTATTTTGTCGTTTATTGGTAGACACCTCCCGGCAATAATTGAGAGGTATCTAGACCTTACCCTTTTGGTAATCGCGGCGATTGTTGTCTTAGACGACGCCGCGTTTTTTAACATAGTGTCTACAACTCTATTTATCTCCTCGTGACGGCTCTGCCTTGTGGCTAAGTTGTACGGCAGAGGGTGTATAGACACCTCGCCGTCGAGAAGCAATAAGTCAAATTTTTTCTCTCCCCTTGTCTTCTGCGCCAATAGTCGAGATGCCATGCGTTTTTCTAAAAGAGATGCGCGTTTAGACAAGTCGTCTTCTCTCCCGTCGTTAAAATATATAGCTCCTGTCACGAATTTGTCAGAAGTTCCCCGTACCACGCCGACGTAGCCATATGCTATTATCGTAAAGACTCCACCCACTAACTCTAATGGAGGAGAGCCGTAGGATGAGTCAACGGCGTATATATCAATATCGCTGGGTGGCGGTATCTCCTTAATTTCAACTTTCTCTCTCAAAGAGGCGATCTCTTCTACAATTTGGCTAATTTTCGATAATTTTTCCACATGTCGCTCTATATCTCTCCTCAGCGCTACGATTAAGTCAGGCTCTAACCACTGGAGAGTCTCTTCCTCCATATTACACCTCTCTCGTCTTTATTAACACCGGCTTTCTAAGTGGATTCATAAGCCCGGCCACAAAGAACTCTCTAGGCTGTAGCTGAGCCAATACGC
The DNA here is from genome assembly GCA_946480885.1 of uncultured Thermoproteales archaeon. Next base: position 1,521 of record CAMLLK010000045.1, on the reverse strand, counting down.
TTTCGTTAATATCGGCGAGGTCTAGATATGAAGAAATCTCTCTAACGTCTGTGGGGGCCGTGAGGCGGGAGAAAAACACAGTGCCTAGATTTGCCCTGATTGAGGGGTCTATGTCGCCTGCTATGCGTTGACTTGCTAAGACTATTGAAAGTCCCCACTTACGCCCCTCTCTCACAGTAGTCTCTATGGCGTCTTTTGAAATAGTCCAAGTCTGTGGTGCATAGTTCTGCGCCTCGTCTATTATAAAGACTATGTCTATAGGCGTCTTCTCTCTCTTCACTTTAGCCCAAGCGGCTTCGATAACAGACGCCACGATGGCTTGTTTTACTGAAATATCTGTGTCGTAGCTCAAATCTACCACCACAGGCGTCTGTGGCATGTTTAAAATGTCCTCGGGTGTCTTCAATCGCAAATTTAGATCTTCAAAGAAAGTGGCATCCACAAGATTTTTAATATAGAGCTCTGCCTTCTCTATTGTAGAGTCGCGGGCATTGAGACGCTTCATTACCCTCTTTAAATGCGCTACAAAACTCTCTCTACTCCAACGCCCTTCATACGTCATTGTGGCGATTTCTATATACTCGCCGTAGGTCTGCCACTGTAGCTGGGCCACTCTCGCTATGACAGAGGCCAGTATGTTGGGGGGTATTTTTACTTCGTTAGATTTTACAACTGTGTCAAAAAAAGGCGCGTAGTCGACGCCTGTGTGGTCAAAAATAATAACTCTACGTCCCCTCGACGCCAACTCGTGAGCAAGAGCTCTAATGAGTCTTGACTTACCGACGCCGGTGGCACCGAAGACTCCAACGTGGTGTGATATATATCTCGCATCTAGAGGCAGTTGCCAACCTGAATATTTATGTGCGCCAAGGTGTATGTAATCACCTACAAAGGCGTGTTCTAACGCTTCGGAGTCTAATAAATACACTTTCGAGCCTGGAGTTACTACACGGGATATTTCAACTAGTGCGCCGTCGCGTAGCGCTACATATGGCTTAACCACAGCTGTGGTGTAGGGAAGTAAAATGCCTTGATTAACCATCTCGGGCTTGTCTACATATGGAGACCTCACTCTGTCTTTTATCACTGGCTCGAGCTTCGTTACTCTTCTCAAAAAACCTACTACGATTTCTGAAGGATCTTCGCCGTCTACGACACCTACTAGTTGCTCTTCGACTGCGTACTGCTCCATAGATCTATAAATCTGCACGGGTATTGACCCTACCGACGCCCCACTGACCACTATTCCTATCTCTCTCACTGAGGTGAGGTATGACTATAAATAAATCTCTATCTCTATTTTTTCACCATCTCTAAGCGATAAAACATCGCGTAATTTCATCGGCGCTATTATTTCGATAACATCTGACGAGTGGTGCGTCCTCTCTGGTATAACTACGGCTGTTTCCACTCCTCTAATCTTAGCTTTAAATAGCCTAACCCCTCCGTACGTCCGTACTCCATTTGAAAAACCTGGGATATATATGCCGGGTAGACCGTCTAAGTATCTACGGAGAGGTA
>CAMLLK010000044.1 GCA_946480885.1 uncultured Thermoproteales archaeon | reverse complement strand
CACGAGGTCTTGCGACCCCTTAGTCTTATTAATCTCGGGGGGTCACACTATGGTTGTAGGCTATTCCGACGGGAGGTACCGTGTCTTCGGCGAGACTTTAGACGTGGCTATTGGCAATGCTATTGATATGTTCGCAAGAGAAGTGGGGCTTGGCTTCCCCGGCGTCCCCGCCGTAGAGAAGTGCGGAGAGGGGGCGGGGGAGTTAGTCCCCTTCCCCATGCCTATAATCGGCCAAGATCTTTCCTACGCAGGTGTGGCCACCTACGCGTTGCAGTTAGTAAAGAAGGGGGTAGACTTAGCTGTGGTGTGTAGGTCTTTGATAGAGACGGCATATTATATGTTGGCTGAAGTGACTGAGAGGGCGTTGGCTTATACAAAAAAGAGAGAGTTAGTAGTGGCTGGCGGCGTGGCTCGGAGTAGGAGACTTAGAGAGATTTTAGAAGAGGTGGGTCGGGAACACGGCGTAGAGGTGAAAATCGTACCTGTTGAATACGCCGGTGACAACGGCGCCATGATAGCTCTCACGGGGTACTACGCCTATAGGCGTGGAGTAGCCGTGAGGCCAGAGGAGAGTTTTGTAAAACAAAACTGGCGTCTAGACGCCGTAGACGTGCCGTGGTTTTACGACCTCTGTAGAAAAGTATAAAAAATAGTAATATGTCGTCTGCCGTGAGGAAATACATCGCGCCGATAGTACTAATCTCAGTGGGTGCTTTTTTCGTAGGTTTTTCACTAATAAACGGCTTACTTCTGTACTTCGAGACGATTCCGCGGACTACTTTAGATATTACAATACCAATCCTAGGGCAGACTGTGACTGCTAAGATAAACAACATCCCAGATCCCTACGCCGTGGGGGCCACAATAGCTAGAGCCTTCGTACTCCTCGCCCTGGGCCTAGTGGGGGGTAGAGTACTAGAAATAGGAATTGTACAGCTGAGGGCAGTTAGGAAAGAGGAAGAGATTGCCCAATATCGACAATATTAAGTTCGGCTATATGGTCAGTGACGACTTGTTGATACGTTATTTTCACAAACTAGAGGAGCGGGGCCTTGGGCAGTGGGTGGAGAGGGCTATCCCCAATAGAGAGGTTTTTGAAGAGTTGAGTAGATTCCATGGCCTTAGTCTTGAGGAAGCCGTGCGGCGTCTAGTTGAGAAGTTGAGGTCTGTAGTAGTGCCTGAGGTGGCGGAGGAGGTGGTGGGGGGCGGCGGGGCGGTGGCTGTTGAGGTGGTGGCGAGGAGGTTGGCGTTTTGGTATATTCAATTGGCGGCTGAGCTGGGGGTTTTGAGCGAGAAAGTTGTCAACTGGCGGTAGGTGTCTAAAATTTTTTTACTTAGTTCTATCTGCTCTTCCCAGTAGCCCTCTACTTTTTTCTTATGTCTTTTTATAAAGTCCCAGTAGAGGGGGTGGGGCGGCGCGGGTGGTTTAGGCCACAGCGGAGTGCCGGGGAGGGGTATGTAGTAGTGGAGGCGTATGTAGGCCCCCATGGAGACGAGTCTTTCCATTTCTCTGACGGTGTCCACTACGTCGTCTTCTTCTTCGCCGGGGAGGCCGCCGATTATATCCACCACAGGCTTAAAGCCGTGGCGCCTGGCCGTGGCCACAGCCTCTTCTACTTCAGCCACTCCGTGGCCTCGGGAGATTTTTCTCAACAGTCTCTCTGAGGCTGTCTGTAGACCCAGCGCAATGCGTCTATTTGCTAAATATGGCCTCAGAGCCCTTAGTACATCATCTGTAATAGTCTCCGGCCGCGTCTCAGATGGAAATGTGCCTAAGTAGGGGGCCCCTCCTAGCTCTCTCACAGTTTTGACAAGCGCAACTAAGGCGTCTATATTTGGCGTCTTGCCGTCGTGTGAGCCGTAGAGAAAACCCACGGGAGCGATAAACCTAATCTCTCTAAAGCCGGCGGCCACGTACTCTTTCACCAACTCTGCCACATTTTCTAAAGGTCTATGCCTGACTCTCCCCATGGTCCACGTCTGACAAAAGGCGCATCTATAGCCACACGACCTAGTGATCTCCACCGGGGGGTATAGCCCCAGGGCTTTGCTATAGGTCTTGTGGATTAGCTCTACGTATACTCTCCTACCTGCCTTTATTCTATTATCTTCAAAAACTACTGTATTAGGAGGCGTCTCTATATATTGGCCGCTCTCTCTCGCCAAGATGGCTGAAAGCGCCGCCTCGCCGTCGCCCACAACTACGTACTTAACCCCAAGCCGGAGTAATGAGATAGGGTCCCCCGCGGCGTGGGGGCCTCCCACAACTACGACGTGGCGTCTCGCAGCCTCTGCCACCTCTTGCCAGTACTCCACGAAGAGGGGCGTGGAGAGGCTGTACAACACCACCGCACCCTTGGGTATTTCAGAGAGGTCTCTCGCAGCCACTATCTTTACTCTGTCCTCTATGGGGGCGACTGCGTAGGCTAGGCCGTTGTTAGGCCCTGGAAATAGCCTCGCGGCGACTATCACATATATATCTACGCCATATTTTTAAAAACTATGTATTTAGCATATATAAAGGGCCCACCTGTGGCGATTTTCGCCGGGTCGTGGCTATGTGTTAAATCTCCTATAGACGGCACGCCCATAGCCCTGGGAGAGCCCTTTGGCGATTGTCAAAGTGGTGTGGCCCGCCTCATGTCTATAGCCACCTCTGTGAGAATGGCTAAACAGACTGGCGTCAAGGTGTTCGTCAGCGCGGCGTTGGGCGAAGACGGCGTAGATGCAGCCTTTGCGGGTGGGGCAGACGGAGTGTTAGAAGAGTTAAAATACTCAGTGGGTGAGTACAGAGAGGGGGCTAGGTACGTAGTTTTTGAGCCTCATGACTTAATAGACTTGGCTAACTCTATACGCCGAGCTGCAGAGAGTGGGAGAAAGCCGTTTGATATTATCGCCGTGGGTTCTCTAGACGTTGTTTTAAAACTTGCGCCGTATGTAGACGGCGTAGTGATTAAAGAGGGGTGGGTAGAGGTGGAGGTGGGCGAGGTGGGCGTCTTGCCAGAGATTGGACGGTGTATACACTGTGGAGTTGACTATTTAATGTATGGAGGGGAGGTGAAGAGGTGTATCTACTGTAATAGAAAGTTGACAAGAGTGTTGACGAACGCCAAGCCGCCTAGGTCGAGGCCTGTTTTTAGGTCTGTGTATAAGAAATATGTGGGTGTTACACACTTAAGACTAAAGGCGTTTTAGAACGTTCATACAAGTTATATATAATTATAGTATTTGACTCTATATAGTGAGTAATACTTATATAACCTAGTATACCTCACTGCATGCGGTTTATCAAGTGGCTAAATGAGATAAGTAAAAAAGATATTTTATTAGTGGGGGGCAAGGGGGCTAATCTCGGCGAGGTGGCCTCTATTGTACAAATCCCGCCTGGGTTTGTAGTAACGTCAGAGGCCTTTCTTTACTTTCTCAACACCACTGGGCTAAGGGATAAGATTAAGGAGATTATCAAAGAGTTTATCTCTAGGGGGGACCCAGACGAGTATGAAAAAGCCAGCGCCGTAATTAGAGGACTTATTGAAAGGTCACCGCTCCCCTCTGACTTAGAGCGAGAAATTGCAGAGAGCTATAAAAAACTTTGTGAAGTCACCGGCGTCAACAACGTGGCTGTAGCTGTTAGGAGCTCCGCCACTGCGGAAGACATCCCAGAGGCCTCTTTTGCAGGCCAGCAAGACACATATCTCAACGTGAGGGGGGTGGAGAACGTAATTCACTACGTCAAAAAGGTTTGGAGCTCTCTCTACACTGCCAGAGCGCTGTACTACAGAGACAAAATGGGCATCCCCCATGAGAAGAGCCTCATGGCTGTGGTAGTACAGAAGTTAGTAAACGCCAAATCTGCTGGAGTTATATTCACACTAGACCCCACCACAGGCGACCGTTCTAGAGTAGTTATTGAAGCCAGCTGGGGGCTGGGCGAGGGGGTAGTGAGGGGCATTGTCACACCTGATGAGTACGTGGTAGATAAAAAGACGTTGTCTATTGTAGAGAGGAGAATTAGCGTTAAGAAAGTGGCAGTGGTAAGAGATGAATCTGGCTTAACTAAAGAAGTAGAGGTGTCTATAGACAAGGCTGAGAGACCTGCTCTGACGGATGAAGAAATAGTAGAGCTTTCGAAAATGGCTATTAGACTAGAGGAGCATTACGGCCACCCAGTAGATATAGAATTCGCTGTAGATGTAGAAATGTCATTTCCCAAGAATTTATTCATTCTACAAGTGAGGCCAGAGACGGTCTGGTCGCGTAGAGAAGAGAAGCCAAAGAAGGAGGAGGAGGCCCCCGCCGGCACTGTAGTGGTGAAGGGCATACCGGCCAGTCCAGGTGTGGCTGTGGGCACTGTGAAGATTTGTCTTACTGTAGAAGAGGCAAAGAAAAAACTTCAGAAAGGCGACATATTAGTTACAAAGATGACAGACCCCGACTGGGTCCCCTATATGCGTCTTGCAGCCGCAATAGTGACAGACGAGGGGGGCCGCACGTCTCACGCGGCAATAGTCAGTAGAGAGCTGGGCATCCCCGCCGTGGTGGGCACTGGCAACGCCACTGCTGTGTTAAAAGACGGCGAGGTCTACACAGTAGATGGGAGTAAAGGCATAGTTATGGTAGGCGCTGTGGCTAAAGCCGAGCCCGCTCCAGTAGCCGCTACAGTTGCCCAGCCCCCACGGGAGATAATTCTACATATATACAGGTCTGTCCCCACTGGGACAAAGGTTTATATGAACCTCGGCGAGCCTGAAAAAATCGACGAGTATAAAGATTTGCCTTTCGACGGGATTGGTCTAATGCGTATTGAGTTTGTAATCACGAGCTGGATTGGACAACATCCACTTTACCTAATGTCTATTGGGCAAGAGCATAAATTTGTGACAAAGATGGCTGAGGGCGTTGCGAAAGTGGCCTCGGCGATTTATCCCCGGCCTGTGGTGGTGAGATTTAGCGACTTTAAGACTAACGAATACCGCGGACTCGAGGGGGGCGAGAAGTTCGAGCCAGAGGAGCGGAACCCAATGTTGGGGTGGCGCGGCGTCTCGCGATACGTCTCGCCTCAGTATGAAAAAGCGTTTAGATTAGAGTTGAGGGCTATTAAAATGGCCAGGGAGGAGATGGGTCTCAACAACGTCTGGGTCATGGCGCCTTTTGTGAGAACTGTCTGGGAGGCGGAGAGATTTGCCCAAATTCTAGAAGAGGAGGGGCTCTATAGAGATAGAGACTTTAAAGTATGGGCCATGGCGGAGGTGCCGTCTATTGTATTTATGGTTGAGGAGTTTTCTAAATACTTCGACGGGTTCTCTATAGGCTCTAACGACTTGACTCAATTAATTCTTGGAGTAGATAGAGACAACGACTTCCTAGTTAGAATAAACTCTAAATACTTCGACGAGAGAGAGGCCCCGGTGCTAAGGGCTGTATACGACTTGATTAAGAGAGCCCATAAAATGGGGAGGACTGTGTCAATATGTGGACAAGGCCCTTCTGTCTATCCACAACTAGTGGAGTTTTTAGTAAGAGCCGGCGTAGATAGTATCTCAGTGAATCCAGACGCAGTATTACAGACCCGCGTCCACGTGGCCTCTGTAGAGTTAAAACTTTTGAGAGAGAGACTAGACGAGATCTACAAGGCGTTGTATAAAATAGATGAAGACGGCGAGTTTTATGAAATCTTAAAGAAAGTATTTGGCGGAGTGCGGTACTGATTTTTTATATATTTCATATATTCACATGGATTTATTAGTTTGGATACTGGGCGGAGTCATATCTATATCTCTACTCTATGTAGTACTCCGCTTTGTTAGACGGCTTTTTTCAAAAATTTTGACAAAGACTCAGATGTTTCTCCTCGACTTCGTAGTAGTGTTGTTTGTATTAGCTATGTTTTTGGCAGTGGTGTCGCCGGCGGCGCAGTTACATCATTTGTTTTATCTAACCTTGGTGTTGTTAATAGTCGCCGTGGGGGTGTTGGTATTGGGCACTAGGAGAATTTTAGAACAGTACTTCACTGGGGTTTTTGTCACACGTGTCTTAGATCTACACGTCGGCGACTATGTAGAATTTAATAAATTAAAAGGCTACATCACAAGTCTGGGGGATACGTATATTGTTATTAAAGACCCCCGCCGGGAGTATATATACATTCCCTACTCTGTGTTGCTACAAGAGCCTTTTAGGAGAGTTAAGTCTCCAGAGGGGCATGAAGTACGTGTTAAGCTCTTTATCCCACTGGGACACGACTTGAAAAAAATTAGGGAGGTAGTTGAAGAAGTGGCGTCGGCATTCGGCTTGGAGAAATTAAGCGTAGATGTAGAGAAGATAGGGCTGAAGGGCGTTGTGGTAGTGGCTAGAGGAGTGTTGAAAGACCCCCGGAGAGAGGACGAGTTGAAATACGCAATTCTTGACAGAGTCTACGCCGAATTTTCAAAAAGACTACTCTAATAGGCGTTGGAGTTCTTCTTGTGGGCCAATAGCGATTAGGTAGTCGCCCTCTTGTATTTCTACTTCTCGTTCTTGTATATATTGGTCGTCTCTTACTAACGCCACTTTTATCCCCGTCTCTTCTTCAATTTCTCCAATTGTCTTGCCTAGAATTTTTGAGTCAGATGTGACTAACACCTCGAGGAGAGCTACGTTTGACTTTAGTGGTAATATCTTTGTAAATTTTAGATTCAGTAGTCGAATTACACGAGACAAGACGCAGTGGTAGGTTGGCACAGCCTCTATCCCCTCTTCCTCCGCCAGCCTCGCCATAGAGTCGCTACGCACTGTGATAATCACCATAGGAACGCCGTTTGATTTCGCCACTTTTGCCAACGCCATATTCAAAGAGTCGTTTGGAGATGGGAATATGGCAATCTCCACTTGTGAAAAATCTATCTCCTTAAACACTCTTTCGTAGTTTTCTGAAAAGTTGTGGATATAGACAGGCGACTTTTCAAAAAGTTTAGTCCTCTCTCTGGGCGCCAGAATTCTTAAAACATAGCCGTTTTCTAACAATAGCTTAATTAAATGATGTATAAGGTCGTCATTGCTGTCTAAGATTAGCGCTTCTCTTGTCATGT
>CAMLLK010000043.1 GCA_946480885.1 uncultured Thermoproteales archaeon | reverse complement strand
CGTGACTGGAGTTCAGACGTGTGCTCTTCCGATCTACGCGACGTACTTCACCCATTCGAACACTACTGACTAAACCTATCTATATTTAGCTCTTAAGTGGCTTATAAATTAGAAAATAGACGTGAAGGTTTTGAGAGACAGTTCACTAAAACTTTTAATAAACCGTAAGAAGATTTTTCTAAAACGAGGACCTCTATTCTACTGTAATATACCTCCTCATGAGTTGAAAATATTTATTAAAATATTCCGCCCCAGGTGCGACATGTGTAGAGGAGTAGTAGTTTTAGAAAACCTAGGCTATTTAAGAGTTCGGAAAGAGATAGAGCTAGTACTTTGTGAAAAATGTTTAAAAGACTACCTCGAGTATGTAGAAAGAGGTGTGAAAAAGGCCGTCGCTGCTGATAAGTGATGTTATAAAGCCTCTACAACTTTCTTAAACACTTCAATAAACCTATCTCTCAAGTCTACTCTTTCGTGTCTCCCCACTACATTCGATATGACTAACACACACCCAGTTCTAAACTCCCTAAGCCACCCAAGGGCCATGACGGCAGCGCACTCCATTTCCACAGCCAAGGCCTTCCTCTTCTTCCAAAACTCCACAAAGCCCTCGTCTTCTCCATAGAAGGCGTCGCTTGAGACGACGTAACCCACCTTCGCGCCGAGAGCAGAGGCCAGTCTCGCAGTGATCCAGGGATCTGCGGCTAGTGGGGGGTGAAACCCCCCGAAGTACGCTCCGTAAAGCCCTCCGGCAGGTGCAGCCGCGGCGCTGGCGACTACCACATCGCCAATAGATAAATCCCCCAGCGACCCCGCCGTGCCTATTCTCACAAAGACCTCCATACCCAACTTCTTCAACTCCTCTAGTAAAATCGCCGCTGAGGGGCCCCCGATCCCGTGGGCCGCTACTGTGACCTCCCGCTTCCCAAACCAACCGGTGTAGATTAAGTACCTATTGGTATTTATAACTAAAGCGCCGTCAAGAATAGAGGCGAAGAGCTCTGCTCTCGCCGGGTCTCCTACGCCGATTACTAACGGACTCACGCGATCCGCCCAGACGTGGTAAGGCATAGATACAATATGTCGTTTTTAAAAAAGTGTTGAATTTATACTCCAGTGGAGTTTATAAATCCATATTTATCATAGCCTATGGACTTAAAAGATTTAACTCAAACGCCCGGGGTGTCTGGTTTTGAAGACGAAGTACGGAAAAAAATTCTTGAAGTGGTCCACGGGGAGGTAGACGACTTCGGTAATGTGATAACAGTCGGGAAGTCAAGAGTGGCCTTTGTGGCACATATGGACGAAGTGGGGCTCCTCGTCACGTCTATAGAAGACGACGGGCGGCTTAAGTTTAGAAAAGTGGGAGGCGTCGACGATAGAATTCTACCAGGTCTGTCAGTGGTTTTGTACAATGGAGACGTCAAAATAGAGGGAGTCATCGGGCTGCCTCCCCCCCATTTCCAACTACAACAACAACAAACCTCGTGGCAAGACCTCTATATTGACATAGGCGCGTCGAGTCGACAAGAGGCAGAGGCCATGGGAGCCGCGCCTATGACGCCCGCCGCCTATGCGAGAAGATATGTAGAAATGGGGAGATATATCTCAGCGACAGCTATCGACGACAGAGCCGGCTGCTGGGCACTACTTGAGGCATATAGAAGAGGGACGCCGGGGACATATCTCTGGACAGTACAGGAAGAGGTGGGGCTCATGGGCGCCAGGGCGTTGTCTAGAAAAATTTCTATCGACGCTGCTGTGATAGTTGACACAATGGCGTGTTGCCACCCCAACTGGACGGGGGCCGTCAAGCCTGGAAACGGCCCAGTGCTGAGGCTATTCGACAATTATGGAGCTTACGGCAATAAGCTGGCGAGGAGAGTAATAGAAATTGCAAAAAAGAGAGGCGTGCCTCTACAGATCGGCTCAGGTGGAGGCGGCACCGACGCCGCCGCTTTTTTCACGGCGGGTATACCAGCTGTAGCCATCGGCATATTGACAAAATACTCTCACTCACCTGTAGAGACTGTGCATAAAGACGATTTGAAATATACAGTAGAGCTACTAGAGGCGTTAGGAGAAGAACTAACTCGCTAAAGCCACATAGAGCCCAGTCCCCACCATGGCAATCGAAACCGCAACGGCGGCGATTTGACACATTGAGCTAAATTCTGACCTGCGAAAGCCCCCACTCCGGCTAAAAGCCGCCTAGATTTTGTTTAAGCGCCACTGAGGCGGTGGCCTCCACTCCTCTAAAAAGAGGCAACAAAGCCTCTATATCAGCCACCGGGACTCTTATAAGTGCAAAAGAAGCCCGTAAAGGTGTCTAAAAGCCGGTGAAGAAATATGCCTCGCAGAGCCCCTCAGCGCAAGTCCACCCGTACGGAAGAGAAGTTGTGATAAACAACGCAGCGGCTAGCCCCCCAAGGCGCCATTAGCTACACCACTACTCCGCCGAGAACTGGGAGGCTTTTTAAAAATTCAAGTAGAACTACGACCCCCTCTGCACGTCTTTGAGGTTCAAGACGCCGGAGGTGGCTGTGGCTACAGTGAATCCAAGAGCCACCACCTCAGGCCTCTCTCCAACCGCCAGCAGTAGGGGGAAGACGAAGAGAGTGGCGTAGGCCGGCTCTTTTGACATTCTGGAGACGACGCCAGCTAAAAAGTTGGCGTATAGCCAAGACAAAGTCTTGCATATTAAATCTTTTCGTAGGCAGCTCTCTTTTCGAGATACTCCTCAACTTTTGCAATAGGCCTAGCGGGGACTCCAGCCACGACAACGCCCGGCGGGACGTCTTTTGTCACCACGGCGCCGGCGGCCACTACTGACCCCTCTCCAATCTCCACGCCGGCTATTAACGTGGCGTTTGCCCCAATCACAGCGCCTCTTTTTATAACCACCGGCGCCAGTCTCTTACTCGGCGGGTATTTGTCGTTTGTAATAACTGCGTTTGGGCCTATGAAGACTCCCTCCTCTATAACAGTGCCGTTTGGTATATACACCATAGACTGAATCCACGCGCCGTCTTTAATCAACACGCCTCGTTCAATTACTGTATAGGTGCCCACTCTCACGCCTCTCCCAATTTTAGTAAATTCTCTCACCAATACGTAGTGGCCAAATTCACAATTGTCGCCAATCTCTACGTCTTCATACACCACGACGCCGCTTCTCAATATAACGCCCTCGCCTATCTTCGCCCCGTTGCTAACTACGTCGGGGTCTTGACTCTGTAGTAACTTCTGTCTCGTTGGGTAGCCTATAGTCACCGCGTCGACGTAACTCCCCACCCCCACTTCAGAGGGGCCGTACACCACAGCCATGGGTGAGATATATTTAGCATATACTCGAGCCCTGGGCGAGATATACCCCATGGCGGCCTAGATTTAAGATTTATAAAATATTGACGACGTCGATATATGGCAATAGACTTCGGCTACCCAGACTACGTAGTGGAGATTCTTAACGAGTTGAGAGAGTTGAGAAGAGAGGTAACACGCCTCCAGAGAGAGGTGGCTGAGCTTTCAAAAAAAATTTCGCAACAAGAAACGACCCCGAGAGAAATAGACACAGCCATATCTGCGTTGAGAGAAGGAGTTGAGAAACTCAACGCGGCTGCCGCCGCCGTGGTGGAAAACATAGCCTTGGCCAGGGCCACAGTGGCGGAGGAGAGACTTAGAAGAGACGAGGCCTGTATGGCAGTGTTAGAGAAGTTATTAGCTCTACAAGAGATTTTAAATAAACAAAGAAATTTATAACACCTCTATATCTAAATATATGTTTCGACGCGAGGACGCAAGTAGGCGGGTGGAAGAGGTCTTAGGCAAATTGTCGACAGATGTGAATACTCTCTCTACAAAAATCGACGAGGTGAGAAGTACATTAGTGGCTGAAGTCAAAACCAACTCACTTGATGTAAAAAAATCAGTAGAGGGACTAGCCGCCTTGTTGAGTAAACTCTCGAAAGATTTAGTAGAGGCCACGGCGCAGTTGAATAAATCAATAGCTCAGTTAAACACAGCCTCCGACAAGGCGTCTGAGTTAGCCACAGTGGCCGACCGCCTAACGGCCTCTGCCAAGGCTGTGACAGACGCCACTAACTACTTTATATCACTGGCGGAGAAACTAGAGGCGGCGGCTAGTCGCGTGCAGAGCCTAGAGGAACAGCTCAACGCCATTAAGACACAGAGTGAACAAATACGCAACGTGGCCTCGGCTATGTTAGAGTTAATGAAAGACTTCGGCGCCAAGATGCAGGAATATGAGACGAAAATGAGGCAGTTTGTATACAAAGAGGCAGAGATTAAAAATAGAGAAGAGGCCTTGAGGAAGAGAGAAGGCGAGCTCTCTCTAATGTTAGAAAACTTGAGAAAAATAGCGGAGTTATCAGACCCCACAAAGTCTGTGCTAGAGGAGGCCAAGAAGACGTTGGCTTTACTATCTACAAGAAGTCAAGAGGTGGCGGAGAGAGAAGAAGAGTTGAGGAGACAGAGAGAGGAGTTGTTGAGAAAAGAATTTGAGTTAAAAAAACTAGAACAAGAACTGGCGGTGAGACAGAGACAAATTGTTGAACAAGAAGAAAGAGCAAAGGCGTTGATTTCACAGGCGTCTGAAGTAGAGAAGAAGATACTAGAGCTCTCTCAAAAAGAAAAAGAACTCGTAGAGACACAGACAGCTCTAGAGAAAAAGAGACAAGAGCTAGAGGAACTCGTGGCTAAGTACAAGACGTTAGAAGAAGCCGTGGCGAAGAAACAAGAGGAGTTGAGAAGACTCGAAGAGGCGGTTAGAGCAAAAGAGACAGAACTCATAGACAACTTGGGGAGGTTCGCCAAGAGGTTAATAGAAGAAGAACAGAGACTAAACCAATGGGAGAGGCGCCTCTTAGAACAAGAGAGAGAGACTCTTGCCTTCTACCGCAGTCTACTATTGAGAGAGGCCATGTTGACGCAGTTAAAGACACAGCTAGAAGAGTGTAAGAAGTTAGACAAAGGGGAACAGAGCCTTTAAGAAGCCGTAGCCTAATATAGAAGAGGCGGTTAGAAAAGTCACAATTAGGAGAATCTGCGCCATTCGTAACTCAATCCTCTCCCTCTCCTCTATAGCTATGTCTAGAGCTGTAGATATGTCTTTTAGAGCTAGTCTAAACAACACCACCGCCAGAACTAAAAATATTAGATCTAAAGCCGCGGCGATAGTCCTCTCCACTTGGAATAACAACAAGCCTAGTGTAAACACGCCGATCATATAGAGAACTCCGTACAGAGCCCACCTCACACATCAAAAACTTAGGCATTATTTAAGAGTTATACAATGACTATATTAACAAAACTACGTCGTATATACATGCTAGGCCTTTTACTAGTCGTGATAAACGCCACTCTAATACCCGTCTACATATCGACAATGCCATTTGTCTACACCACTCCAATTACGGGCTGTGTAGATTTCGCAGCGTATCTCGACCCGGCATCGCCCTGGGGCATCTCTACAGTCTATGTAGTGACTAGAGATGGGAGATTCAACACGCCAGCCCTAGACCCGTACCCAACGCCTAAATATATAAAAGGCTACGTGTGCGGCGACTTTCTCACAATACGCGTCGACAGATGGGCCAGCGTAGGGCCCTTGGTGTCGGTATCTATACGCGGGACAGAGACGTTATATCTATACCAAGGGGCGCCTCTTGAAATAAATGGAACAGCTATACTAAAGATCAGGTCGCTAACCCAGCCCTCTGTGGTTGGGCAATTTGTATACAAAACAGCGTCGAAGTCGCTATTGGGAGTATATATAGAAGAATATGTAGTATACGGCGACGCGAAGATTTCTGGATATGGGATAGTCAATGTCACATATCTATCTCTTAACAGCGACAAGCCCGACTACTACATCACAATACCAATGCGAGGCGTAAAAATAGAAGGAGTTAGAAACTGGGAGCCTGAGTATAACTTAATGTTCTCTCCTAACCAGACGGCAGCGGTAGGCCGCCCCAGAGTAGTTGTAGAACAGATAGAAATACCAGTAGTAGGAGAATGTCAAGGCAGCGCTGTGGTGTTAAACCCCATAGCCAGGCCGTTGAATATATACATACGGCTAGAGACAGGAGATGACTACGTCTTATCTACATACCACGTCCCCAACAACATCTCCACTTGGAGACTCCGGGAGGTCAAGGCCAAGACAGTAGAGGGGGGAGACTTGCCAGTGTATACAATAACTACAGAAGACGGAGTCCCAGTGTCGAATTGTATAGTAGAGGGGCTAAACTACATAGTCTATATAAAAATAGGCAACGACACATATAGCTACAAAACTGCCGCTAGAGGAGAGACAATAGAAGTTATCACAGACTTAGTAAAGCCAAGAGTAGTGACAGACAGCCAAGAGCTCTTGGCGAAAGTAGAGCCAGAAGTGGCTAAATTGGGCTCCAACGTCACAGTTAGAATATACCTAAACAACACATTAGTTGCTGAATACATAAAACAAGCCGCCCCCACTATTTTATTAAACACATCCACACTCTACAGAGAGCTAAAAGTAGTAGATCTATTAAACACGCCTATTTCAAACTTCATAGTCTACATAGGCGGATTGAAATTCTACGGCCAGAGAGGCGTGGCTAAAGTAGTGCCAGTAGACGACAAAATTGCAGTAGAAATAAACGGAGTGAGGTACTTAGCCACGTTGGAGCCAGTGGTGAAAATACCAACTCTCACATTTGAGAGTTTTGTAAAAGTCGTGGCGGCGGCCGCAATAGTAGGAGGGGCGGCGGCGGTGGGATTGAAAAAAAGCGGCGGCGTTAAGAAAAGAGAGGAGACAGTAGAGATTTAAGCGTAGAAAAAACTCTAGACGTGATGAAGGGATTCTAGTTGATGTGTGAAAGAGCCTTCGAATACTGAACAAATTTTTTTAAAGCAATAATGTAATGAGACTGATGATATTACAGACGGCGGCATTCGACCCAACGTGGTTTCTAATAACTATGTTTATGTGGATTATACTAATCTTCTTACTCCAAGACCTACAGATAAGGCGTTATTTAACTCAAGTAGGTAGTTTTTTAAACTACCTCGGCCAGTTGATAAATACTGCATCGACAAATGTA
>CAMLLK010000042.1 GCA_946480885.1 uncultured Thermoproteales archaeon | reverse complement strand
CCCCCCCCCCCCCCCCCCCCCCCCCCCCCCCCCCCCCCCCCCCCCCACCCCCGCCACCAACACTCTTTCCCTACACGACGCTCTTCCGATCTGGCGAATTCTGTAGAAGAGGCGTATGAGTTAGCCAAGAAGATGTTTGGAATGGTGATTAAAGGTCTAGTCGTTAAGAAAATCTACGTGACTAAATATATAGAAGTAGACCGTGAGATGTACCTCTCACTTATTATAGACAGAGCGTCGAGAAATTACCTATTCTTGACATCGCCTGTGGGAGGAGTCGATATTGAAGAAATTGCTAGATCTGACCCTGGCAAAATCAAGAGGGTCTACGTAGATCCTTATGTTGGCGTTAGGGAATACCACATTAGGTCTATAGTCTCTTGGCTTGGTTTCCGGCCCGGTACACAACAATGGCAGCAAGCTTCTCAAATCGTCCAGGCTATGTATCGAATTATGGTGGACTACGACGCAGAACTTGTTGAGACCAACCCCTTAGTGTTAACTAAAGAGGGCGAAGTCTTGCCACTAGACGCTAGAGTGATAATAGACGACAACGCGCTGTATAGACATACAGATTTTCAAAAGGCGTTAGAAGAAGACCCCAGAGACATTACTGAGTTCGAGGCATACGCTAAAAAGATAGGGTTTCACTACGTCGAACTAGATGGAGATATAGGAATCATAGGTAACGGCGCCGGCTTGACTATGTCCACTATGGACTTAGTCTACCACTTCGGGGGAAGGCCGGCCAACTTTTTAGACATAGGGGGAGGCGCCAGTAGAGACGTCGTTAGAGAAGCTGTTAAAGTCCTTCTACGCCATCCAAGAGTCAAAGTAATCTTTATAAACGTATTCGGCGGCATAACAAGAGCAGATGAAGTGGCGTGGGGCATAAGAGACGCCTTGTCTGAAGCAAGTGACGTTTCTAAAAAAATTGTAGTTAGAATCAAGGGAACAAATGAAGAACTAGGGCGGGCCATACTCGCCGAGGTGAATGTGCCTCTATTCGACAACGCAGAGGAGGCAGCTAAAAAGGCAGTGGAGTTGGCAAAGTTATGAAGATAGTTAAGCTGGACACAAAAGTCGTAGTACAAGGCGCCACTGGAAGAGAGGGTTCTTTCCACCTACAACGTATGTTAGAATACGGCACGAAAGTAGTGGCCGGAGTCACTCCCGGCCAGGGGGGTATGTTTATACACGGAGTCCCAGTGTACGATACGGTAGAGGAAGCGGTGAGAAAACACGGCGCAAATGCCACTGTGATTTTCGTACCTGCGAAGTTCGCCGTAGATGCACTACTAGAGGCGGTGGATGCCGGAGTGGAGTTGGCCGTAGTTATTACTGAACACATACCGGTCCACGACGCCTTAAAGGCTATAAACTACGCAAAGTCGAGGGGGGTTACTGTCATAGGGCCCAACTGCCCCGGCGTCGTTGCTCCGCCGATAAGGACAAAATTAGGGATTATGCCAAACAGCGTCTACCAAACGCCTGGGAGGGTGGCAGTTGTCAGTAGGTCGGGGACGTTGACATACGAAATTTCGTATCAATTAGTAAAGGCAGGTTTTGGCATAAGGCTAGCTGTAGGCGTCGGCGGCGATCCCATCGTTGGCTTAGACTTAATGGAGGCCGTCGTGAGAGTGTCAGAAGACCCAGAGGTAGATGGCGTAGTTGTTATAGGGGAAGTGGGCGGCGACGCAGAGGAGAGACTCGCAAAGTTGTACTCAGAGGGGGCTATCGACAAGCCTGTCGTGGCATATGTGGCCGGACGAACTGCTCCACCTGGCAAGAGGATGGGACACGCCGGGGCTATAGTAATGCTAGGTTCTGGAGACGCGAAGAGCAAAATCGAGGCCTTTAAGTCAGTTGGGATACCTGTAGCCGAGACTCCAATAGATGTGCCTCGTCTTTTAATAGAGGCGGTTAAAAAGAGGAAGTAGCCTTGGCCCTTTGTCAAATCTGTGGTTTTGAAAAAGCCGTCTATAAATGTAAGAGATGTGGTAGGTGGGTTTGTGAATTCGACTGGGCTGGAGAACACTGTGCTGTGTGTGAATACACACAATGTAGAGTCTGTAAGAGGAGGTTCTCAATATCTACATGCGTAATCTGTGGAGCAGTGGTCTGTGGAGGCTGTAGTGTAAAGAGGGGGCTGGGGAGAATATGTAAAAACTGTCTAGTACTTCATAAATAGTGGTAAATAGTATATATAAATAAGTTTATATAGGGAGATGTCACAACGTATGTATGGATATAAGCGAGTTGTTGTCCTCAAGAACTCAGTATATGTCAGCTAGCGAGATTAGAGAACTTTTAAGGTGGGCAACTGCCGATGTGATATCCTTCGGCGGGGGGATGCCCGATCCCTCAACTTTTCCCGTGGAAGATATTATAAAAATTGTTGTATACGTCCTAGAGGCGTATCCACACAGAGCTTTGCAGTACGGACCCACCGAGGGCGTGGCTGAGTTGAGACAAGAAATTGCAAAATTCAGCGAGTCTTACTATGGGATAAAGGCTGGGCCTGAAAATATTATTGTGACTGTGGGGAGCCAAGAGGCGTTGGAGTTAGTGGGGAGAGTCTTCATAGAGCCTGGCGATGTAGTAATTACAGAAAACCCCACATATCTCGCCGCTCTGCAGGCGTGGAGAGTATACAGACCGCGTCTAGTAGGCATACCCATGGACGAAAGAGGTATGATTGTAGAGATTTTAGAAGAAAAAGTAAAAAAGCTAAAGGCGGAGGGGAGTCGTATAAAATTTATATACACTATCCCAACTGCGCAGAACCCCACAGGTATCACAATGACTCAAGACAGGAGGAAGTATTTACTAGAAGTGGCTGAGAAATACGATTTGATAATAGTAGAGGACGACCCGTATTCTTACTTTTTATTTGAGAATATCCAAGTCTTGCCCATAAAGACGTTAGACAAGTCAGAAAGAGTGATATATCTATCTACAGCGTCGAAGATATTTGCCCCAGGTCTACGTCTAGGGTGGGTTATTGCAAATGGAGATGTTATAAAGTGGTTTAATTTAGCGAAACAGTCATTGAATTTAAACACGTCGAATTTTGTACAATATATATTTCTAGAGGGGCTGAGGCGAGGCATTGTTTTGAAAAACTTACAGCATGTCCGAGAGCTTTATAAAAGAAAGAGAGACGCCATGTTAGCCGCCATGGAGACTTATATGCCTCCAGGAGTGGAGTGGACACGACCCAGCGGGGGGATGTTCATCTGGGTCCAGACACCACCACATATAGATACTAGAGAGTTGCTCAAAGTCTCAGTGACTCAATACAAAGTGGCGTTTATACCCGGCGCCGGCTTTTTTGTAGAAGATCCCCCAAGGAATACAATGCGTTTGAACTTCACATATCCCACTTTTGAACAAATTAACGAAGGGATTAGACGTCTCTCTATGGCGATAAAAAGCGCATGATAAATCTAGAAGAGGCCTATAGAATCATAGGGGAAAGACAAAGAGAGGGGAAGATCCACGTAACTCCCACTCTTAGGTCTGAGTCTCTCTCTAGGCTAACAGGTGGAGAGGTGTTTCTAAAACTAGAGGCGCTGCAAAAGACTGGGAGTTTCAAAATCAGAGGGGCGTACTACGCCATGTATAAATACATTCAAGAGGGGTATAGAGAGTTTATAACTGCCTCCTCTGGAAACCATGCACAAGGAGTGGCCTACGCCGCCCAGCTACATGGAGTAAAAGCCACTGTAGTTATGCCAGAGACTACGCCGTGGCTAAAAGTTAAAAAAACTCAAGACTACGGAGCCTCTGTATTACTACACGGCGAGAGTTACTACGAGGCCGAGAAAAAGGCGTATGAATTAGTGAAGAGCGGCGTTAAATATCTACACGCCTACGACGATCCATACGTAATCGCGGGACAGGGCACACTGGGGCTAGAGATATTAGAGCAAATAGGCGATGTCGACGTGGTGGTGGTTCCAGTAGGGGGCGGCGGTTTAATCTCCGGCATAGCCTATGCCATTAAGTCCAAGAGACCCGGTGTGAAAATTATCGGCGTACAGTCAAGCGGAGCACCTGCAGTATATCTCTCTCTAAAAGAGGAGAGGTTAGTCACCATAGAACGCGTAGACACAATTGCCGACGGGATTGCAGTAAAGAGGCCGGGAGATTTGACGCTGGAGTTCATCCGTAGGTATGTAGATGAGATAGTTTTAGTAGACGACAACGAAATTGTAGACGCAATCTATCTACTCCTCGAAAGGACAAGAGTCGTCTCAGAGGTTGCGGGAGCAGCTTCTGTGGCGGCTTTAATATCAGGGAAGATAGATGTCCACAATAGAAAAACAGTGGCTGTAGTCTCCGGTGGGAATATCGACGCCCCTATATTAATGCGAGTGTTAATGAAGGCCTTGGCGAGGCAGCGGAGAGTTGTGAAACTAGTGGGCGAGGTTTTAGATAGACCGGGGACGTTGGCAAAGGCATCGTCTCTATTGGCGAGCCATAATGTAAATATCTTAGAAGTCTACCACGAGCGGTACGACCCAGAACAAAGGCCCAATTATGTAAGACTCGTATTCGTAGTGGAGATACCTGGCAGTCTTGACATAGACAAACTCTTAGATGAAATGGAGAGACACGGCTTTTATTTTAGACTTGCCTAGTGTTTAAAGATAAAAATTAAGTTTTTGTAAAATTTTCGATGAGGACTAAGCTGCTTTACCAAGATGATTCATATATTAACGAGTTCGAGGCCACAGTTCTTGAAATTACAAACAACGGAGTAGTGCTAGACAAGACTACATTCCATGACGGCACAGGCGGTGTTCAGCCTGACAGTGGATTTTTAAAATTTAGAGAAGAGGTGTACGAAGCTTATGCGGCCCACATAGGCGGAGAGGTCGTCCACGTGTTAAAAGAAAGGCCTAGGTTTGGAGTGGGAGACGTAGTCCTCGGGATATTAGACTGGGGCAAGAGATATAGAAAGATGCGTCTACACACGGCTGCCCATATACTATCTGCAGTGTTGTATAATAGATATAACGCGTTAGTCACAGGCGGCGAAATCACACATGAATACGCCAGAGACGACTTCAACATAGAGGGGGATATGAACACTGTGAGGCGGATTTTCGAAGAGGCCGTGTCTGAAGCTAATGAAATTGTAAAGAGGGGCATAGAAGTGAAAGTGTATTGGCTTCCTAGAGAAGAGGCTTTGAAAATACCGGGCGTTGTTAAATTAGCTGATCGCACTCCTCCGGAGATTCCACAATTAAGAATTGTAGAGATACCTGGCGTAGATATTCAAGCAGACGGCGGCCCCCATGTGAAAAACACAGTTGAGATTGGCACTATCAAGATTTTAAAAATAGAAAACAGGGGGAGGGGTAAAAAGAGACTTTACTATACAGTAGAGTAGTGGACTTCCCCCTGGGGTCTTTCTCAATAGCGGTCCTCTTCGGCGTTTTATTTGCGTATTTATTCGACAGAGTTGGATTCCCACCCTTCCTAGGCTTTTTTGTCGCAGGTGTCTTGGCGAGTATATTAGTAGATCTTTCAATTTCAGATGTATATCTACAGATTTTATTGGCTCTAGTAGCCTTTGAGGTAGGTAGACAATTGGGCACCAGCGGTTTGTCGCCAGCGGCGTTTTTCGCAGTGATACTTGAGACCGCTTTTATAATAGGGATATCAATTATTCTATTCAGAATAGTCGGCTTTACGATACATGAATCTATTATAGTAGCCGTGATGATGTTGAGCTCTTCTAGCCTGTTGGCGATTAAACTTTCTCAAAGCCTACCGCCTGAGGCACGTGCAGTAGTGCTGTCACTGACTACGTTAGAAGACGCAGTTTTGTTTTTTTCACTAAGTCTTCTCTTTGGCAGCACTACCATTGAGACTCTACCCATTAATTTATTTTTTATAGTCGCAATGAGCATCATAGCTCTTGGGGTGTTTACATACGTATATAGATACATCATCGGCCGCGACTACGCTCTGCCCTTTGCGTTAGCAATAGCGTTCGGCTTCGTATATATCGTCCAATATTTTCAAATAGCGTCGCCTTTCCTCGGGGCGTTCATAGGGGGGTATCTCTTCTCTAGGGCAGATACACATGGCATCCATATGAAAGAGGCATCTGCACTCTCGGGTTTGATAATATACCTCTATATGTTAGTCGTCGGTATCTCTATGCCAGTGGCTGTGCCTAACGTCGTGGTGTTGGCTCTGAGCTTAGCCATCGCCTTTGCAGCAGTTTTTGTAAGAGCTTTAGCTGTATTTCTTGCCTCATTGTTAGTGATCGGCCAGCCTAAGACATCTACAAACGTCGCCTTGTCTTCTGCACATATTTCTGAACTTTCTTTATCGATTCCTATAGTTGCGTATAAATTCAATATTTTGAAAAACGTAGAGCACATCTTATCGCTAGCATTGGCGCCGGTGTTGACTTTATTCATAGCTCCTTTTCTATGGCGTTATAGAGAACGTCTAGAGATTTGGGTCGGTGGCAGGTTTAGAGAGCTGCGAACTACTGTGGCGTATGAAAAACTCTATAGAGTTGTAACACACGCCTTCATTACCGCCACTAAGTTAGCCATACTGTCTTTAGTCTTGGCGTTGTCTGTGGCGTATCTAGGGCCTTTATCGATTATAATCATAGTCCCAGCAGGTTATTATTTACTAAAATTCTCTAGAGAGCTGTATAAAGACCTCTTGTTAGCTCTGCGGGAGTTTAAAGAGGCGCGTTACACCAGCGCCGCTGTGTTGATATCTACATTTGCGCTGTCTGCTTATGTAGTGTTCGCCTTGATTATGAGAGTAGGAGAAATACATTTATACACAGTGGCTGTGATCATAGGAGTGTTAGTCTACTCTTTGTTGTCAATCTACAGTGGACTTAGGGCAGAGCGTGCTAAGTAAGTTGTTCAACTCCTCTACTACAGTTTTATAAAACTCATCGCCTGTGTCTATACTTAATAACTCGCATTTACTTTCAGCCTCTCTAAAAGACTTAGCTAGTAAGTAGTCTCTACCTGTGATGCTCTCTAGATCTACCTCCACATCGTAGATGAGGCTAGATATAAGAGCTATATGGTAGGCGTGGTACCTCGCGGCGTTTTCTAACTCTTTTTCTATATACTCGGAGTCCGC
>CAMLLK010000041.1 GCA_946480885.1 uncultured Thermoproteales archaeon | reverse complement strand
GAGAAATAAGACATATCGTTATTATCTAAAATACGAAGATGAGCTATGGCAGCTTGTTAAAAAAGACCCAGAGAGAGCTAGAGAAATTTTGGCAAGTATAATCTCTAAATGAATTTCTATGGTATAGAAATCGACGAGGAGACATATAGACATCTACGTGAGTACCTCGCCGACGGAGAGATAGATCAGTTATTTAAATCTCTCACAACGCCCCCCACGAGGTATTACATTAGGGTAAATACGTCAAAAATAACGCCTGGGGAATTAATAAAGAGACTTAATTCAAAAGGCATTACTGTATACCGAGATGAACATTTTGAAGACGCTCTGTGGCTACCTGTCTTAGGGCCTTTTAAAATACCCACTGCGAAAAAAGTCGTCGTTGTTGATAAAAAAGCCGCAGAGAGCGTGATGTTGGGCGCCGATTTATACGCACCCGGCGTTTTAAAAACCGACCATATAAGACAAGGCGAGGAGGTTAACGTCGTGGCAGATAACGGCATAGTTGTGGCTTACGGCGTCGCGTTAGTCAGTAGCGAAGATATTTTAAAGACTAGGAGGGGTATATACATCAAGGTAGAAAAGTCGTTATATAAGACTCCCAAGCTTAGAAATTTGGCAGAGTACGAAGAGGGGCTTTTCTATAGCCAAAGCCTACCTGCCATAGCGGTTGGCCACGTAGTTAAAAAATTAGGCACAAGAACCGCTGTAGATTTCAACGCAGCGCCTGGCGGCAAGACCACACATCTTGCCCAGATGGGGCTGAGAGTATATGCAGTCGATAGATCTTGGCCTAAGATTAATAAATTAAAGAGAGAGGCTTGTAGACTGGGCTTAGAGAACTGTATTGACATATTTCTACACGACAGTAGGTTTATAGATAGAGATTTTCCAAAACTTAGAGCCGAAGTAGCTTTAGTAGACCCTCCCTGTACCGATCTAGGAGTACGCCCCAAACTTTACCATAGAGTTAGTTTTAAAAATATCAAAACGCTATCCCGTTACCAAATACAATTTTTAAAAACAGCCCTTAAGATATCGCCCTTTGTCATATACTCTACCTGTACAATTACAGCCCTTGAAAACGAGTCCGTGGTGGAGAAGTCTGGGGCAGAAGTTTTAGAAACTGGACTACCCGTGGGCGCCCCGGGGTGGGGGTGCGATAATTGTAAAAGATTTCTCCCCCATTTACACGACACGCCGGGCTTTTTTATAGCTCTCCTAAAGTCTAAGAAAGCGACTTTAACGTCTTAGCCACATAGCCGTCACATAGTTTTTTAAAACTACAAAACATACACGCAGGCGGGTTCTCTCCCCTCAGCCGACGCTCGACTACTCTACAAAGATTCTTTATATAGTACTGTGGAAAGCAGTCTCTACAGACAAAAGTGTTTTCGTATATATAAGACACGTTTTTAAAATTAACTTCTCTGCCGCATATAGAACACAACGGCATGTAACTGCCCAGCTACAGTATTAAAAAATATTTATCTATCTTAATATGTTTAGGCCATATTCTCTACAAGAGGGCGGGTATTTAGTAAAACTAGCTAGAAAGTCTGTAGAAGTGTATCTCAAAACAGGTGTCGTAAAACTGCCAGAAGACCCTCCGGGGAGGTTTTTAATAGATAACTACGGCGTCTTCACCACAATTGAGAGCGTACAAGGGAGTCGATATGAACTCCGTGGTTGTATAGGCTATCCAGAAGGCTATAGAAATGTTCTAAACGCCACTGTCCACAGCGCAATAGCTGCTTGTTGTAACGACCCGCGTTTCCCCGCGTTGACTCTAGAGGAGTTAAGTCAAGTAGTTTTTGAAGTCAGTGTCTTAAGTCCCATGGTACAACTACAGGAAGACCCAAGGAGCTATCTAGAGTATATTCAAGTAGGTAGACACGGACTGTTCATACGTAGGGGCTTCTACTCCGGACTATTACTGCCGCAAGTGGCTGTAGAGGAGTGTTGGGATGTAGAGGAGTATCTCACACACGGCTGTATTAAGGCGTGGCTACCTGGTGACTGTTGGTTAGATAAAAAAACTAGAGTATATGTCTACGAAGCACAGATATTTCGCGAAATATCTCCACTAGGAGATGTATATGAACGTGTTTTAATAGACGAGGCTAAATGTAGTCGAGAAAGTCGTAGAGAAATCTCACAGTGAGATAGTCTAAATATTGTTTACCGACTGCTATAAGTTTCTTCTCATTTTTCCTAATTACATATACATATAAATCATTAATATTAGCCTGTAAAAAGTTTATATCTAATTTTTCAAAATTTTCAATAGGTACAGGCTTTGTGCCTATCTCTCTATTTCCCAATTTTATATATACAAAACCGAGTAGGTCTTTTAAATCCTCTAAAGTGGACGGCACATATCCAACTCTTCCATACGGCGGAATTACTCTCTCTAGTCTTTCTCTCAACTCGTCTATCTGTTTTAGTATCTCTTGTTCACCGGGGGTGAACCTCATAGGAGGCTCGACGGGCTGCGGCTGACGTCTAGAGATAAAGAAGATTATTATAACAAGCGCCCCCACAGCGGCTAGTAACAACGAAATTTCGACAATTTGAAGATACATAAGTCAATTATCACTCCCGTATATATGAACTACAATTAAATTTCTCAGCAAGGGCAGTTCTTCACGTATCAGGAGACCCTTAGCTCGTCATCTAGTACATTACTAATGACGATATATATTTTTTCTGTAAATCTTTAACAGTGCTTTACTTAATTGATGTAAGTTTCCTATAAATATCATAAATAATCCAACTGCCACTAACTCCGCCTCATTTCCTAAAGCCCCTAGTAGAGCTAATAATACACCGTAGATAGCTACCATATAGATAAACATATAGATAGTTTTGTACCTATTTTTATAATCGACGTTTAGCACTGGACAGGCTCTACAACGAGTATTTCACCTCTTGTTTCTAAAACTCTAACTCTACATCCACTTTTTATTTGAGTAGTCGCCACAGCCCTCCAATACTCTCCCAACACTTTGACAAAACCTACTTTTTCCGGACTAAGGTCTTCAATAGCTACGCCCTCTACTCCACGGAGGCTAGTTAAAAATTCAGACGGCGGCTTTTTCCTATGTATAGATATAGCCTTGAATATAACTAGGCCTAGAAATCCTATAAAAATAGCGATGTTTATATAAAGCCCTAGCTGTATAAGCCACCAGTCTTTTATGTAGATTAACTCTCCGCTGAATATATTAGCCGGGTATGCAGAGAGAAATCCAATAATTACTAAAACAGCGCCTACGCCAGCCACAGCCCCGTGAGCAGCCATGCCAGTCAAAATCTCTATTAGTATTAACACAGCCCCCATTATTATTAAAGCGAGGCCTAGCCACGCAGTTGGGAGAAATGAAAATATAGAAATTACTAACAACACTACAGCCGCCGCTGCCGCCGCCGGATGGCCTGTCAAAAATGCAGCTAGTAGTAAGATAAAAGCTAATAGAGACAAAACACTCGACACAACCGGGTCGCTTATCCACCTCTGTAAATTCTCTAATAGAGTCTGTTCTACACGTACATACACCACTTTTTTAATCTCAACTACCTCTCTCTTATTCCTTAGAAGTATCTCACTCCCATTTATCTTTTTTACTAGATCGTCTAGATCTGTCGCAATTAAGTCTATGACTCTATATCTCAAGGCGTCTTGCGCCCCTAGATTTATATTTTGTGTAATACACTGACGGGCAAAAGTCTCATTGCGGCCATAAGATTTAGCAACAGTTTCTAGATATCCAATCAAAGCGTTTAGTGTTTTTGACTCATTAATAGGGACTCCACTTGCAATAGGCTGACACGACCCAATTACTGTGTGTGGCGCCATGGCGGCTATATGTGTCGACATTAGTATATACGTGCCGGCAGACCACGCATAGCTGTAGTCTGGGTATACAAACCCTACTACAGGCACGGGCGAGTTGCCTATCTCTTTCATTATCTGGAGCGTGGGGTCTGCTAAGCCGCCGGGCGTTGACAATAACAAAACAACTATCCCACTGTCTCGCTCGGCTAATGCAATAGCCCTCTGTATTTGCGACAAAGTATATGGCCCTATGACTCCGTCAATTTCAACTACGTAGATTATAGACGCTGTGTAAGCTTGGAAAAAAACTACTGCGGATAGTAATAGGAAGAGAAACCTCATTCTTTTTTCTCTTTTTTAGCTAACGCCAGAGGCAACGCCACATATTCCATCGTAGGTGGAGTTAAGACAATTAGGTTGTGTTCTCTAGCTATTTCTATCAACGCGTCTATCATCCTCAACTGCACCGCAGTCGGATTTTGAGAATATCGCTCAGCTGCCTCTAGGTATATTTTACTTGCCTCGTATTCAGCTGATGCGAGCGTTATCTTAGCCCTTCTTACTCTCTCTGCCTCGGCTTGGCTAGCCATGGCGCGTAACAACACATCAGGAAGTTTTATGTCTTTAATAGCTACGGCTGTCACTTTCACACCCCATGGAGTCACATGTTCGTCGACAATAGACGCTATCTTCTTAGCTATCTCGTCTCTATGTGTCAACAAAGTGTCTAAGTCGACCATCCCCACTACATCTCTTAGAGTCGAAGCTGCATATATTGCAACCGCGGGCGCGTGGCTTTTTACAGTTAGGGCTGTCTTCAAAGGGTCTATTACTCTGAGGTAGATAGCGGCGTCAATAGTAACTTCTACGTTGTCTTTTGTTAAAGCACGTTGAGCAGGTACGTCAACTACTTCAACTCTTAAGTCGTACTTTGTAATCGTCTCTATAACGGGTATTATGAAGACGAGGCCGGGCCCCACTACACCAACTACGCGGCCCAGTCTAAATTTAACTGCTCTCTGATACTCCGGTATGACTCTAATAGCCGAGGAGAGTATCGCTATGAGAATTATAAGCGCAAACAAGAGAAGTACTGCAAACGCCACTTGTTCAACTACTTGAAGTATCATAGTCTAGAGTACAATACCAATATATAAATTTGAATTAAAATAAACAATCTACACCTTCGATGAAGTAAACACGGGGACGGTCTGACTGTGATGTAAATCCCGCGCTACTGAAGATCAGATGCGAGAAGTATCTTCACCGCTCCGCAAGTCCTGGAGTCATCAACTTTATATATTCTCTCTTCGTATGTATATATGCTTAAAATAGACGAGATTTTAAAAAAGTTAGAAGAAATTGATAAAGTTATAAAAAGTGTCGACGAGATAAAAAACAAAGCATTAATAGACATAGAGAATATTTCTAGAAAATATTCAAATGAAATTTCTATAAAAATAGAGACTATTGTAAAGACCACTATAGAGGAGTATAGAAACAAAGCCGTAGAGGAGACAATGAGATATGTCGATAGTATTAAAAAACAGACAGAGCAGACCAAGCAGAAAATAGTCAATTCCTACCAAGAAAAAAAGAGAGAGCTTTTATCCAAGGCATTAGAACTCCTCAATTTATGAGCTCTGTAATAAAGAGGCCTTATTTAGGCCCAAGAGTCAGAGGGTTAAAAATTAAGGCGCTGCCGAGAGAAAAGCTCATATCTTTAATATATGCAAATTCTTTAGATGAATTTATTAACATTTTAAAAACTACACAATATAATATTACAATAGATAAATTAACTTATCAAAATTTTCATGAATTTAGAAAAAATTTGATAAATACATATTTAGATAGAATTAAATCAATATTTCTCGGCTCTGGCACAGACGTCAAATCTGTAATATATCTACACCTTAGATATTTTGAATACGACAATATTAGAAATCTAGCAATAGCAATAAAGTCTGGCAAAAACCCAGAGGACTTCATCATATGGGAGCCTCTAGAGTTTACAAGAAGAAGACATATACTAGCGGCTCTCCTAGGTGCTAGAAGTATTGAAGAAGTAGGCGAAAGGCTTAAACAACTTAAACACCCAGCGCACAAAGCATTTGAGTTGTCTAGTAAATATGGAGAGGATAGACTTAGCATTTTCTTAGATAGACAGTGGATTGAAGATTTTTACTCCATAGCGGCTTCGCAAAAAGACAAGAGTTTACAGACATTCGCAGATGACCTCAAAGAATATTTCAACGTGGTGATTGTGTTAAGGGCTAGGTTGTGGGGCCTTACAGAAGAGGTAAATGCGCTAATGGTAGGCAGACCCACTCCCTTAGTTTTATCTGCTGTAAAAGACCCACCGGCGCGTTTTCTAGAAAACGCAGCGACGGCGGCCTGGGGTAAACTCTTGATAGACTTAGTGGCGGAATCGCCAACTATGGAAAATATAGCTGTTGCTTTAGATAATATGTATCCAGCCTATGTGAAAAAACTGTCAGATATCTACATAGTTAGATTTTCAGAATTTTCTCTTGGCGCATTAGCCGCTCAATTGGAGTACATGAAGGCAGAGGTGTTGATGTTAGTAAAAGCCGCCGCACTTCTTTCAGAGGGTGTTGCTGCAGAAAAGAGAGGTAGGATTTTCGAACCGCTTGTCAGAGCTTAGAGCAGTAGGACCGCTATCAACAGCCCGTATATAGCACAAGCCTCTGCCAATGCCACAATTATAAGATACCACACTCTCTCCTGTGGCTTTTCAATCAATGCAGAAATTGCGGCAGCGCCCGCTATGCCTACACCTATGCCGGCTCCTCCAGCCGCTAGACCAACGGCTAGTCCAGCGCCTATATATCTCTCGCCGCCGGTGGTCTGCGCAGCTATAGACAAAGCCAATAGAGCTACTATAAGTAACGCCCTCTTACTCATAACCGCTAAACTGTTGAGGTTTTTAAATATTGACGCAGTTCTTCAATCTTTTGGTCAATTAAGCCTACTACATTCCTCACTTCTTCTTTCACTATGTTCATAGTTTTTTCAATCTCTTTGTCAACTACCTCTTTTATACTCACACTGAGGCTCTTTATAGACATGGTGTTTAGAAAACTCTGACTAAATATATGTTGTTATAATTTTTCTTCTAATAAACTCCTCTCTCTCGCCCTCCTCTAGTGCTAAACGTATGAATTGTATATTTTCTCTAATTCTAGGTATCACTACGTAGTCAATGGCGTTGATCATTCTCTGGTATTCTTTAACTCTATTGAGTAATGCATAGAATAAAGTCTCTTTTTCAGCAAATTCAATAAGTTTTTTTAAGAGTATCCTCATCTTAGTCAAAGCTAGATCCAACTCGGCGGCTTCAGTGGCTATACTATATGTGGGGTATGTGACATATCCACTTATGTCTATCCCAATATGTGTACCTCTATTTACTAAATCTATTATCAAAGACATCGCTTT
>CAMLLK010000040.1 GCA_946480885.1 uncultured Thermoproteales archaeon | reverse complement strand
CGCCGCGGCGAATTCTCTCCTACTGCTTTCATGGACTAGACGTATACCTTTTACATAAGGTATACCTGTTCCTATCATCTCGCCTATCAAAGCGCCGACAACACCTGCCTCGAGTGTATCAAGGCTGTCTAAATCTGCCTTTACCAACACAGTGGGTCTTCTACCCTCTAGAGTATAGAGTTGTGTCTTTGGCACAAAACCAGCTATCGCACTTAACAACGCCAAAGGGCCCGGGTTTTTGTCAGACCAAGCGTCTCTAAATGTGTTTATGTACGTAATGGCATTAGACTCAGCCCAGGCATGGAAAGTTCTTGCTCTAGTCAATACAAACTCATAGGGAGCGCATGTAAAGGTAGTATTGACACCAAGCTCTACCAATGCCTTTATCACACGTCGCTGGCCCTGTTTAGTTCTATCGTCTAGTTCTAAAAAACCGTATATGTCTACAGCCGCGGGATTCGCCGTCGTGAATACAGACACCTTGGCGCCGCCAGAGGCTAGATATTCTAAAAACTCTATGCCTATTTCTCCAATTGTGAGATAAGACACGCCAGATATATGTGCAGTTTCTATCGGCACAACTTCGCCCCCCGCCACTGCGTCTGCTATTTTGTATATAACAGCTTTAGCATATTCTCTAGACACTATTGATATCCACTATCTCTATTTAAACTATTCTGGTATCTTAGCGCGTTCAAACAAGGCTGGGTCTGCGTCTAGTGGCTTAGTTGCGTCAATTCCAATTTTATGTGTCAAGCCTTCTTCATTAAGCGCTACAGGGTCAAGAGTAGAGCCTCTGGCATAGGGGATGATAAATATGCCTCTGTCAGCTCTAAGCCGAGTGGCAAGCGCCCACTCCACCGCCGTGGCGTCGTCGGGGTCTATGTCTTTGTCTACCGCAATTGCTATCTTAAGGCTTGGGTGCGCCGCGAAGGCGGCCAATAACGCATTTTTAGCATCCCCCTCTGTAGCCTTTTCTAACGAAATCACAGCCACAAGCCAGCCAAATCCCCCCCTAGTAAGTCTAACTTTCCAAAGCCTAGGCACTACGGTCTTCACATTTTTCCAAATCCTTGCCTCTCTTTCAAACCCCATGAGCAACATATGCTCCAACCCCGCTGGGAGGAGATAATGTACGTATGCCTCCCCCCGTAGTACATAGATCTTTTCAACTCTCACCACGGGCTGTTTTCTCACTCTATCATATACGCCGACAATGTCTACAAACGGCCCTTCGAGATCTTGTTCATTTGTTAAAAACCCCTCTATAATTACAGAGGCCATAAAAGGCGCGACGGCGCCGTTGTCCAGCTCTACTACTTTTAGCCCACCCATAAGTCGCGACGCTATCTCTAACTCAAAGACGCCGTAGGGAGGAGAAGAGGCCGCTGCAAGTAAGACTAGAGGATGTACGCCCCAAACCACTGCCACTGGCATTTCCCTCCCTTTCTCAACACTCGATTTATACATATAGTAAAGATGTCGCGGTACTAATCTTACCACAGCCTTTTTAGCGCTTATTGGAGAAAATCTGTGAATAGATGTATTAAACACGCCGTCGGGTCCCACGCCTATTACAATGCTTGATGTTATATACGGCCTTGCCTCTTTTTCATAATAACGAACCATGGGTAAATCGTAAAGAGATGTGATTTCTGTATATAAATCTCTCCATGTAGATACTTTCTCTACTCTGTAAGGATTCTCTATGGCGTATAGCAATTTTTCATAAGCCTCTACATCTCCACTTACTCCAAGATATCTATAAAGCTTAGACCTGGTGTCTATAATATTTCCTACGCCAGCAAAGCCTTTTGTTATATTTTTAAACAAGGGGGTCCATTTCCCCTCAGACTCTTTTAATATTTTTGCTATTGTAAACTCTCTAAATGGGGGGTTGTATATTTTTACGTCAGGGAGAGAGTCTATAACGTCAACGAGAGACATCAAAAAGGGGGCTTGGCGGAAAAAATTAACTCATTTCAAGTACTATCTCTATCGCAGCTACAGTTCTCTCCCTGCCCGTCTGTCCTTGCACTTTGTCGCTTAATAGTTTTACATCTCTAATCTGGACTTTTCCTGCTAAGAATCTATCTCTAACCATTACTGCTGTCGATACAGCTTTAGCTATTGCTGCCCCTCTTGCCTTTAGTACTACTTTTTTAATACCTGCGTTGAACGCCATTACTGTAGCTATTACGTAGTTTGTAGTTGGTTTTTTACCTACTAGTATTGTCTGTTCTGTTGTCATGGGAAAGGCTTAACAGCAAGGGTTTTTAACAATTTCGCCATTGAGACAGTTTGTAATTAATAAAGACGTGTAGTTTTTTTAATGTGGATAGAATAATCTATGCAGTCCTAGTCGGTAAAAGAAGAGATATCGTGCTTCTTTTGCATAAAGAGGGGCCCCTAACGCTATCAAAATTGAGAAATTCTCTAGGTATTTCTGCCTCTTCTCTAATTTTTGAAATCTCGGCTTTAGAATCTCTGGGAGTTGTTAAGAGAGAAGACTCTTTAGTGTATCTCACAGAACTTGGGGTGAGAGTGGCAAATATAATATCCACCACAGAGCCTATGAAGTCGTTAAATATTCTATCTATCATAGGGCTTAAGTCATTTGTAGTGTGGCTTTTAATTTCTCCACACCTTCGCCTAGTCGCCACTTTAATTCTATCCACTTGGATATTTACACTAGTACTTGGCTCGTTCTTAAACCCTCCTCTCACTCTACTTGGTGTGGTATACACCGGTTATTACCTCCTCTTGTCAATTACATACACGCCAGAGATTTCACTACTGACTTCTCTAACCTCAGCGATGTTTGTAATAGTAGCTCTGTATCTATATTCTCGTGGTAAGATCACACCGTATAAAACTGTCGTGGGTCTAGCTCCACTAGCTATTTATCCAAGTCTACATCTGTCGCTAGTCCAATTAGCAAAGGCCCTCGAATATAGCTATTTAATAGTGTTTTCCCAAATTCTACTTTTCATAACACTTCTACTCTCAGCCTTTATGTTAGCCACTGTTTACTCAATCGAAATGGGCACTCCATATGAAAGCTCTCTTGTCTACACGCTACTGATCTTTTTCATCGGACCGGCACTCTTTCACATCTTCCAAATGAGATAATGGTATACCCCCCCTCTGAAGATACCTACCTCACACTTGAATTGTTGAAAGATGTTGATTACAATGATCTCTGTATAGAGATAGGGTCAGGTTCATGTATAATCTCTACGTATTTATCAACAAAATGTAGACACGTAGTCGCAGTCGATATAGATTTAAACGCATGTAAAAGCTGCCCTCCAGACATAGACGTTTTGTGTAGTGATGCGGCGGAGGCAGTGGCCCGCGGCGACTTAGTTGTTTCAAACCCACCCTACCTACCTCCAGAAACGCCTCTTGACATTACACACCACGACGTAGGAGCCGTTCCCAAAATTCTTAGATGGATAACTACCCACAGACCGAGAGTCGTTGTTTTGACTTTTAGTTCTCTAGGGAGGGCAGATTTAATTCTAGATACGTTGAGGACTATGTGTAGAATTGTTGACGTCGGAGTATATCATTTATTTTTTGAAAATATATACACAGTCAGAGCCCTTTGCTAGCCTATCACAATCGCCTTGTCCTTTAGTCTAATTCGCCCTAGAGACTCTACAATGTCTCCTATATACTCACCTACTCTCACTGCGCTTTCTTTAGCAATAGACGTAGCTGGGTCTGATGGAATTTCTTCTTTCCTTATTTTCTGACTCCATGTAAAAATCTCGCTTTGTAGCTCTGCAATTTTCTGTGGAGGTGGCTCTCCCGTTAGTAACGACTCCACCTGTCTCAAAAACTCTGTCACTTTGGCAAGTATTGGGTATAGAACTCTCATATCTACTTTCTCCTCTTGATTTACATATGCAATTCTACATATGTGGTCAGCCATTCTCTCTATAGACTTTGCTATAATCACAAACTCTACTAAATCTCTGGGATCGTCTATCTTTAACTCAAGCATTATATATCTAGACATAGCCGCTCTCTTAAGTTGGCGCTCTATTAGCCAATATAATCTATCAACCTCGTCGTCTCGTTCTATTACATCTCTTAGGAGGTTTGCGTCGTCTTTCTCTAAACCTATAGTTAAATCGTTTAACATATTACCGACAAGACGGAGCATCTTACCAGCTATGTCTATAACGGCCAATTCAGTCGCAGAGACCATAGACTGGACTACTAATTTATCGCTAGCCTCCTCTACTATTTCCATATCGACTACCCTCCTTCTGATAAAGTCTTTGATTTCTCTACGTAGATGCATAGAGCTATGAGAAAATTTAACAACTATAGTCTCCGCCCCTCCGATATATAAAGTCATAAATAACTTCTCTATCTCTTGTACAGACACACGTTGGTTTATTGTAAGCTCTGCAACGACACCTGCCTTTCGTCCTAGTTTTTTAGGAATTACTACTAATGTATCATCTGGCTGTGTAACCACCATCACTTCGTCGCCTGGCGATAGAGAAATCCTCTTGGCCCAGTCCTTGGGGAGGCTTACAATTAGGGTAGCGCCGCCAGTAAGCTGAACTCTCCTAACCTCTCCTCTCATATGTCTAAATAGAAAAACATATATAAATATACTATAGATATAAAGACACTCAATCGATAAATTTTCTATTCCTAATCTTATCTTTTAGATAGTCGTGGAGAAACTTCAACCCATGTGTAGACAAAGCCTCAATCTCAACTTTCTTTTTCTTCTTCAAAAATAGATTTATCTCTTTTGTCCACTCATTTTTTTGAAACCATTGATATCTCAGAAGTTCTTGTGCTCTTTTTATGTCTCTGTCATTTGCAGCGATGACGTAGTTATCTGAAATCTTATATGTGTCTATGTCTGTAGCTGTGAGGCCTAGAAACTTCGCCTCTGGTGTCGCCAAGCGTTCACTCTCATAACTCAACTTTATAGATCCGCTTTTATATACAGAATATATATACCAACCGTAGGGATCTCCATCTGTTAAGACGTATACTGGTAGTTTAAATTCTTCATTTAGTCTTCTTATAAAACGCCTGGTGGCTCTGTCCGGCATGCCCTTTGCAGTCACTAAAATAGCGTTTTCACTACTCCAATACTTTTCTCTCACAAGGCGTTGGAAAATAGCGTCTTTCTCTACGACTAATACGTAGCTTGCCTCTACTTTAACAATCTCTAACGCGTCGACGTTTACAGGAAGGCTTAGGGCAGTTTCTCCAAATTTACTAGCGTCTAGTTCATACCCCTGTGATCTTACCACTATTGGGCCTACAATTTTGCCTTTAACGTCGGCAGATACCCCCATCTCCTCTCTCAATACGTTCGTGGCCACTTCTATATCTTCTATAACTGCGTTCGACTCATCTTGTTCATCCCACGTGTTTTCTCTGTGTATTTTCCCCAGCGGGTCTTTAAAGACAATTGTATGTTTGCCGTTGTAGTATAGGTCACGTATTGTGGGGTATACATCTTCTCTTATGGCCTCTACAATTAGTCTCAACATTAAGACCGTCTGCATAAACTTCCGCGCCTCTTTTACGTCGAGAAATCTTCTATTTAGCTTCTCGGGCCCTAGTTTTAACATCTTAGACTTCTCATCCCAAATCGTATTGCTTAAAGTTCTAGCGGGAATCTCCATTACGGGCTCTCTCAGCTCGAGTATTGAGTTAGCTATGTCTATTCCCCAGTTTTCTAGACGTTTAAGAAATTCGCCACGGCTATTCACATGTGACGGGACAAATTCTAATATATCTTTTACTAGCTACTAGACTCCTCTACAGATCCACTTGAGACTAGCGACAGGGTGTGTTTTACTAACTCTTCAACAGTTAATCCTATTTTCTTTTCTACTAACTTATGTAGATTTGAATATAATTTTTCTTTTTCAACATTTGTAATTATTGATAGATTATATGAAATTTCATCTATGTATTTAGCTAGTGAAATATATTTATTTAACATCTCCATTTCTTTTTCTTTCCGTGAAAGATAAAGCCGGAGTTTCTTCGCGGCGTCTCTTAAAGCCAACTTCATCTCTTTTTCGATTTCTTGTACTTCGGCTATTGCTTCTTTACCTGCAGAGGCGTATGGAATTTTTGTAGAACAGACATGTATAATTACAGCTAGCGGCGCTGGGAATTTCACCTTATAGTTCTGCCAATTAAACTCATCCACTACTTTCCTAGCCACATCTGCACCTTCGTCGTATAGTAAAGGTATTTTATTAGCATATCTTAGAAGCATAGGCTTGTCTAAAGGCTGTATCTCCCCGCCCCACGCCACAGCCGCCTCTACTATGAAGGGATGGCCTCCATAAGACTCAGGCCTCCTCGTCACTGCAAAGACAGCCTCTGCTCCTAAAATTGCCTTAGCCCCAATTTCTAACAACTCAGTCCCCACAGGAGATAGCCAATCTGCACGCGGCCTCCTCCAGCCGTCAAAAGATTTCATTTTTTCAGATAATCTCACTATCTCCTCAGGAGTCAACGCACTGATTTTTGAATATGGATTGAAACCAGCCCATTCGAGAAAAGTCTTCGCAGTGCCCTCCCCAACTGCGTCGAAATTTTCCATAAGGAATTCTAATATAGTCATCCCTCTGCTTTCTTGAATCATTTGTTTAAGCGTATCTATATCTACGCTCTTGGGGTGGGGCAAGCCCTCTTTTGGGGCAGTTGGGAGTTTTGTAGTTCTTCTCTTCAGCCAAAGCTCTAAGTCCGGCCCTTTGAAAATAATTTCTGCATATGGCGCTATTATCGCCGTTCTCTTAATATAGTCTTCGATCCGTTTCTTTGCCGTTAACCAATTCCCCTCTAGATAGACCTTTACTGCTGTGCCATGCCACCTATATTTGTTGGGATACTCTTGTCTACCTAATATTATTGGACTATTATTATTAGTATCTATCATTATTTGATACTCATATATGTTATCTGATTTTATTGTGGCTGATCTTACATACACTGGCTTATTTGTTGTACTCTGTGCGTACAGTACTACCATCTTGAGGCCTAGGCCAAATACGCCGCGATGTTGTTTAATCTTATATTTACTACTGTAGAAAACTCTCCCAAATACATTGGGTATCTCACCGCCGGGGATTCCAATGCCGTTGTCTTCTATATACACAGAGACCCACCCCTTTTGCTCATCTTCTACTTTTACCCTCATGTAGATCGTAGGCAATATCCCGTAGGTCTCTGTGGCGTCTAGAGAGTTTTCAATTAACTCTCTTATTGTTTGGTAGAGCGCCCTGGCGGGGTTTTGGAACCCGGCAAGTTCTTTATTTCGCCTAAACCACTCCGCTACGGGGAGAGCCTCGT
>CAMLLK010000039.1 GCA_946480885.1 uncultured Thermoproteales archaeon | reverse complement strand
CCAAGGCTTCGTAAAGAGACAACTCGTTGAAAAACCTCCCCCCCACCAGCCCGGGCTCTCCGATGTCTATCATCCTTACGGCTTTTTGCCAAGCCTCTTCTAAATTCCGCCCAATGGCCATGGCCTCGCCTATAGACATCATCTCGGGGCCCAGCCCCTCCGACACGCCAAATCTCTCGTTTTCCCACCTGGGGTGTTTAACCACTATGTAGTCTAGAGATGGCTCGAAAGCAGCTACCGTACGCCTCGTAACTTGATTCAACACTTCGTCTAGCCTATACCCAAGCGCTAACTTAGCCGCTATATACGCCAGGGGGTATCCAGAGGCCTTAGAGGCCAAGGCGCTTGAGCGAGACATACGGGGGTTGGTCTCAATGGCGTATTGCTCAGGGCCTGAGTAGTTCACAGCAACTTGGACATTGCCCTCTCCTACTAACTCAATGGCGCGGGCCACTCCAATAGAGATGTCGCGGGCTGTTTGATACTCGTCGTTAGTCAACGTTAGACAAGGCGCCACTACGATTGAGTCGCCTGTGTGGACGCCCATGGGGTCTATATTCTCCATACAGACCACCGCCGCCACGTTGTCATAGGAGTCTCTCACCACTTCAAACTCGACCTCTTTCCACCCCTCTAGGTATTTCTCTACTAACACCTCGCCAATTGCAGACTGGGCAAAGGCTTTGTAAATTCTAGACTTTAGAGACTCTTCGTCTCTAGCCACAAAGGCGCCGGCGCCTCCGAGGTTAAAACTCACTCTAACCACTACGGGGTAGCCGATCTCTCTGGCTATTTCCAAAGCCTCTGTTGGAGACCTCGCGGGGCGGCTCGGCGGTATTGGAATACCCGCCTCACTCATAGCTTTTTGAAATAGATCTCTCGAAAGCGCCCTCTTTATCCCCCTCACTGGCGTCCCCACCACTCTCACTCCGTATTTATCCAACACTCCGGCGTCGTGAAGCTCTACGCATATTGACAAAGCTGTCTGACCCCCAAAGCCACAAGCCACGGCGTCTGGCCTCTCCTTCTCGATAATCTCTTCTAAAAACTGTCTCTGTAGGGGGACAAAGTAGACTCTATCCGCCAGTAGTTTAGACGTCTGTATTGTGGCGATATTGGGGTTAGCCAACACAGTCTCCAGCCCCTCTTCTCTAAACGCCTTCAGCGCCTGAGAGCCAGAGTAGTCAAACTCAGCAGCCTCTGCTACTTTTATCCCACCTGACCCAATTACTAAAATCTTCCTAATGTCCATGGCGGTTTAACAACTTTACAAACTTATCAAATACCCACTTCACGTCGTTAGGCCCCGGCGACGCCTCGGGGTGGAACTGTGTAGTAAGTATAGGCAATTTCTCGTGGTACAGCCCCTCTACTGTGCCGTCGTCGGGTTGATACGCCCACACCTTCAGCTCTGTGCCCTTTGGATCCACGGCGTATCCATGGTTGTGGACTGTGATATACGTCTTGCCGGTGAATACTAAATCTCTCACAGGTTTATTACTCGCTCTGTGGCCAAATTTTAATTTATAAATCTCGGCGCCCATAGCCATAGCCAGTACTTGATGGCCTAGGCAAATGCCCATCAGTGGCTTTTTATACTCTAAATACTCTCTCACCTCCTCAGCCAAGAAATTCAACAACTTGGGGTTGCCCGGGCCGTTGCTTAAAAACAAGCCGTCGCAGTCGTAGGCAAGCCACGGCTGTCTACATGGCACAATCCTCACCCTCACCCCCCTCTTCACAAACTCCTTAATTATAGACTTCTTCACGCCGCAGTCCACCACCCCAATACAGACCCCACCCTCTCCCAACTCCACAGGAGACTTCACAGAGACTAAGTCTACATAACTCACGTCTTCATACCTCGGCGACTTTTTCAACCTCTCAAACAACGCCCCAGGCGGCTCTGTCCCAATCGCCCCCATCATGACTCCATTCTCTCTCAAGATCTGTACCAAAGCCCTGGTGTCAACCCCCTCTAGCGCGGGGACGCCAGAAGACTTCAACCATTCGTCGAAAGACATTATAGATCTATAGTGACTAGGCGACGTGGCTTCGAAAACCACCACCCCCTCCGCCTTGATGCCGTCTGACTCCAGCTGGTCTTCCGACACGCCGTAGTTTCCAATCAGCGGCATAGTGAAGACTACGATCTGACCCTTGTAGCTCGGGTCTGTCAAAATCTGTGGATACCCCACCACCGCCGTGGTGAAAACAACCTCCCCCACCCCAACGCCATCCGCTCCTATTGGCCTCCCTACAAACACAGTGCCGTCTTCAAGAACGAGATAGCCCCTCGCCCCTTAGACATCAAAAGCCAGACTTGTTGACTATTTAAACTTTCTCTACCTTAATATGGCATATATCTGTACATACGATCTCTGCGCCGAGGCGCCTCGCAATCTTCAAAGCTGGGTAGTTATCCAGTGAGACAAAGGCCTCTATACATCTCACTCCCCTCAGTCTTTTTAAAAAATCTAGAACTATGGCCTTGCCATATCCCCTCTTCTGAAATCTAT
The DNA here is from genome assembly GCA_946480885.1 of uncultured Thermoproteales archaeon. The sequence continues at coordinate 4,893 of CAMLLK010000039.1, read as the reverse complement.
CCGCCACGACCACGGCAGCCTCTACACACTCTCTACCTTGACAAATATCTACCAAAGCGACGAGTTTATTATCTATATACACAGCCCACGTCCTACAGCCTCTACTCCACCTGTCTCTATACATACTCTTTACATCAGCCACAGGACTTAGAAATCTATATAAAATACTACGGCTAGATACATAGCCATAGAAATTCTCCACAGCCGACGCCCACCCCGTGACTTCTACATAGTCAATCCACATAACTAAATTTTATAAACTAGACAAACTTCAAAAACTATGAAAATAACAGTCTCAATCATAAAGGCAGACATAGGCGGCTTCCCAGGACACGCCCACGTCCACCCAAAAATGTTAGAGTACGCCGCTGCAAAACTCAAAGAGGCCCAGCGGAGGGGAGTAATTATCGACTACTTTGTCTACAACGTGGGAGACGACATATCGTTATTAATGACCCACACAAAGGGAGAGGACAACTCTGAAATACACGGCCTAGCTTGGGAGACGTTTAGAGAAGTGACTGAGCAAGTGGCCAAGAGGTATAAACTATACGGCGCAGGTCAAGACTTGTTGAAAGACGCCTTTTCTGGAAATATAAGAGGCATGGGGCCGCAGGTGGCTGAGATGGAATTCGACGAGAGGCCCAGCGAGCCTTTAATTGTCTTCGCAGCCGACAAGACAGAGCCAGGCGCATTCAACCTACCTCTATATCGAATGTTCGCAGACCCTTTCAACACCGCCGGCCTAGTCATAGACCCCTCCATGCACGAAGGCTTTATTTTCGAAGTGTTAGACGTAGTTGAGCACAAAGTCTATTTATTAAAGACGCCGGAGGATTCGTACTCCCTCCTCGGCCTCATAGGGACCACTGGGAGGTATATAATTAAAAAAATCTTTAGAAAAGCCGACGGCGCCCCCGCCGCCGCCAACAGCGTGGAAAGACTTTCACTAATTGCAGGTCGCTACGTGGGGAAAGACGATCCAGTGATGATGGTGAGGGCGCAGTCTGGTCTCCCAGCCGTGGGAGAGATACTAGAGGCTTTTTCACACCCACATCTCGTCCACGGGTGGATGAGGGGAAGTCACGCCGGCCCGTTAATGCCTGCGAGATTTATCTCAATAGACTACGAAAAGAGAATAGCCATCGGCGCTAAGATGACTAGATTCGACGGACCTCCAAAAGTGGGAGCATTGGGCTTTCAACTACATGAGGGCTATCTCGAAGGGGGGGTAGATCTATTCGACGACCCCGCCTTCGACTACGTAAGACAAATGGCGTCGCAGATCGCAGACTATATTAGACGCATGGGCCCCTTCCAGCCGCATAGACTGCCGCCAGAAGAGATGGAGTACACAGCTCTGCCAAAGATTTTAGCAAAAATAAAAGCCTACCCAGCAGACCAGTATGAAAAAGACAGGAAAAAACTAATAGAGGCCCTGGCCAAAGGCGGGAAAGTAGAGGAATCTACCCACGACTAGAGGTGATGTGGCGTGTGAGGTCAGATTAGTGAAGAAAGCCTAGGTCTGAGCCCCGTGTCTATAATTGAGTTTTTTGGACTTGTTGGACAACTCTACGCCATCATGAACCCCATAGGCAAGTTGGCAATAGTGGGGCCGCTGGCCGTAGAGAAGCCGTCGTATGTAAAGAAAATAACTCTAGTAGTTATAGTGGTGGTGTTTATACTAACTTCTATATTTGCACTCGGCGGCGGTCTTATACTCACAATATTCGGCGTTGGGTTAGATAGTTTTAGAATAGCCGGGGGCATCGTCTTGATGACTATCTCAATCACTACACTACTGTCGGGGTCCTACGTCGGCAAGTTAGAGATAACAGAAGAACAGGCAGTAGTGCCACTGGCCACACCCTTGATTGTGGGGCCTGGCACAATTACAGCGTTAATCGTCATGTCATCTATCTACGGACCAGTTCAGACATGGACTGTGGCGGCGGCTGCCTCTGCGTTAGTGGCATTTACGCTACTCATTGGGATAAAAGTTGTGAGATACATTGGAGTAACGCCAATGAGACTACTAGGTCGATTCATGTCTTTGATCATCGCCTCAGTTGCCACAGAAATGATTTTGACAGGCGTAAAAAACCACCTCGCCGACATTAAGCCAAGTTAAGAAAACCGATACAAAAATTGTATAAAAATATCTATATATATACCATAGTAATATCTATGATAGAAGTCTGAAAAATATATAACTTTTTAAAGGTCGAACCATACAAAAAATATAAATATATCATATATTTTTTAATATAATGAGAATTAGTTTCTTAATAGGGGGGCCCCAAGGCAGAGGTGTAGAGACTGCCTCGTTTATGTTTATCTACAGCGTAGGCTCCGCCGGTTACTACATATTTTCTAGAAGAGAGTTTTGGAGTAATATCGCAGGTGGGAGACATAGCTATGTCGTAGGTACAATCTCCGACAATTGGCCCGCCCCTGCCCCCGGCAACACTGTCGACATAGCTCTAACCTTCGACGGACACGCAGTGTTAGAACACGTCTTCCACCTAAGGAAAAATAGCATACTTATCTACAACACCGAAGAAATACACAAGACGCCTGACCAATACGTAATGATGTCTAAAGCTCTGGCGTCGAGGCTTAAAGAATTTGCAAAAAAACATAGAATTGAGCCCACAGTGGGGGGGTTTGTAGAGTATTTAAAAAACAACGGCGTAGAGACTATTGGACTGCCCTATGGGAAACATATCAATGAAATTGGTAAAAAAATTGGGGTGACTTCTCCAGTGTTATTGGCGCGGTTTACAAATACTTTCGTCGTGGCGCTTGGAGTCGGCCTATTGGGCCTAGACGAAGAGTACGTGGCCAGAGGCGTGGGATTCGCCTTGGGGAAAAAGCCAGACGTAGTGGAACAAAACCGCAAAGCTGCAGCAGAGGCTATAAAACTCGTCCCCAAGAAACTAGACCTAAAACCGCGGCCTGTGGAGAAGAAACGCGTCTTTTGGAACGGCAACGAGGCCGCTGGCTATGGCAAAATTGTGGGAGGAGTTAGACTAGTGGCCTACTACCCAATCACTCCCGCCACTGACGAAGCCATGACGTTTGAAAAATCTATCCCCTTCCCCGTCGTGAGAGACGCGGGAGAGCTATCACAGTTTGAGAGAGTGGGGGCACTGGCCTTCCAAGCCGAAGATGAACTAGCGGCGATTGCCATCGCCACCGGCGGCGCCATAGCAGGTGCCAGATCTGCCACGACGACGTCTGGGCCTGGATTCAGCCTCATGGCTGAGGCAATATCTATGGCCGGCATGATGGAGGTGGGCGTCGTAGTGACTCTATGGATGAGAGCGGGGCCGAGCACGGGGCAGGCCACTAGACAGGGACAGCAAGACCTCCTCTTCTCGCTCTTTATAGGACACGGCGAGTTCCCGAGAATTGTCTACGCCAGCGGCGACTTAGAGGAGGCGTTTTTCGACAGCGTCAAAGTGGCGAATTGGGCAGAGAAATACCGCCTGCCGGTTATACATCTACTCGATAAAAATTTGTCAAATACATTCGCCGTGATGCCGCTCCCCGACTTAAACAAAGTGAAGATAGAGACTGTAGAGCCTATAGTCTATCCAGAGCCTAGAGAGGCAGAGGCGTACCCATTTGAGGAAACAGTGGCGCCGAGACTTCTGCCAGGTGTGTCCAACGCAGTGTTCCATCTAAATAGTCTAGAACACGACCCAGAGGGAGACCCAGAGGAGGACCCGGTAGTGGTGACTAAAATGTTTGAGAAAAGAATGGCCAAACTCCGCCTTATAGAGGAGGAGATCCCTATCGACGAAAAAGTTCAGTACTACGGCCCGAAAGACGCCGAGGTTGTAATAGTGGGGTGGGGCTCTGTAAAGCCCTCTGTCTTGACGGCGCTGGAGGAGCTACCAGACGTAGGCTTTTTATACATTAAAATGTTGTACCCATACCCCTCTAGCTATGTGAAAGAAGTTTTAAAAAATCGCCAGACGTTATTTATAGAAAACAACTACTTTGCCCAATTGGCGTTAGTTACACAAATGTTCGCCGGCGTGGCGCCTACTGCGACAGCTGTCAAGTTCAACGGGAGGCCTGTGACAAAAGACGATGTAATTGAGGCATATACTAAATTCAAGATGGGGGAGAAGATTGTTAAGATAGAGTCGGACTTATAGACATGAGAACTGCAGCAGATTATAGATGGGTCAGAGCCCCCGAGTGGTGCCCCGGCTGTGGCCACTTCGGCGTCTTACAAGCTATATACAACGCCTTCGCCGAGTTGGACCTCGACCCCACTAAAGTTGTATTAGTCTCAGGCATCGGCTGCTCTTCCCGCCTCCCCCACTACGTAAAGACTCCTAGCGTCCACGCCATCCATGGCAGAGCCATCCCCTACGCCATAGGGATAAAATTAGCCAACCCCTCGTTAGAAGTAGTGGTGGTGGGCGGCGACGGAGACCTCATGGCCATTGGAGGCAACCACCTCCTCCACATGGGGCGGAGGAATATAGACATGGCCGTGGTATTAATGGACAACTCAGTCTACGGACTAACTAGAGGCCAAGCCGGGCCTACGCTACCAGCTGGCGTAAAAGTCAAAGCGGCCCCAAAGGCCAACCCCCAGTCTGAGATAAATCCCCTACTACTGGCGCTGACGGCTGGATTCACCTTTATAGCCAGGGGCTACTCCTACGATATTAAATACACCACTAGACTAATCGTAGAGGCTATTCGACACCGCGGCTCGGCCTTTGTCCAAATATACAGCCCCTGTGTGACTTACAACAACATAATGACGAGAGAGTGGTACGAGAAGAGGATATATAAACTAGAAGAGGCCGACCCCACCTGGGACCCAGTAGTGCATAGAGAAGAAGAAGTCGACGTGAAAATTAGAAA
>CAMLLK010000038.1 GCA_946480885.1 uncultured Thermoproteales archaeon | reverse complement strand
AGGACGTTCTATATCTCTCTTTCAGTTGTAAATAGAGGCTTTTCACAAATTTCAAATCTCCAAGTAGAGGCCGCCGTTCCGAGAGGAGTGGCTCCAGTCACATCGCCTATATACTTCGCAGGTGCGCTAGATCCACAACAGACTGCGTCTATACCTATGAGTTTCAACGCCTCAAGCCCCGGCATCTATGAGATTAAATTTACACTCTCTTATACAGACGTCTATGGGAATATCTACACAATTCCATATACAGTAACTGTGACAGTTGTCAACTCTACACCGCCTGCGCCGACGCCAACTGCGTCTCCCACTGGTGGAGGACACGGCGTAGTTTTAGCAATTGTGGCTGCGGCGGTTGTAGTCGCCGTGGCTTTGTCTATATTTAGAAAACAGATGAAGAGGCCCACCTCTACGGAGACACGTTAGCTATAAAGAAAGCCTCTCCTCTGTGGAGGTGGGGGAAGGTCCTACCGCCGAGGCCTCCCCAATACGCAGGCGATAGCTGTGGCAGCGGCTTTGTAACGAAGCCGCCAGATTTAGCCACAACTTCTTCGCCTTCTTGTGGGAGTATACTACACACCGCATAGGTTACGGCGTCTGAAATAGCTAGGGCGTTTTTTAACATTGCAGCTTGAATTTCTGAATATTTATACGCCTCCTCTACCCTGGGGTAGATCTTGGCGGCGGGCTCTTTTGTAAACGCTCCGCTTGACGTACAAGGCGCGTCTAATAGAGCTTTGTCAAAACGACGGGTTTTTAACCTACGGGAGTCCGATCTCACCACCTCTACGTAGTTATACATACCTAGTTTTTTAAGTAGCCACTTCATCCTCGCCACTCTCTTGGCTGAGAGGTCTACGGCCACTATTTTTACACGCCCCTCTGTGAGTTGTATAATTAACGAAGTCTTCATGCCCGGCGCCGCCGCTAGGTCTATTATTGATTCGCCAGGCTGTGGATTCAACGCTAAGACTACGTAAACTGAGGAAATGTCTTGTGGAATAGCCCAGAAGTTTTTAACAGCGGTGAGGTATTGTATCGGCCTCGACGTCTTCTTTACTAAGTACATAAACGGAATCTCTGGGTGGGGCTCTACCTCCGCCTCTTTTTCTAAAACCTTCACGACTTTATCCACGTCCTTGACAACCCTGAGCCAAATCCAGTTAGAGTTGCCGGCATTGAGAACTCTCTCCACCTCCTCTCTAGACATGTATCTAAGTAAATTTCTAACTATATCTATGTGATAACTATATTTTATAGAGAGGTACTGATCCACCTCTTTCTCCTCTAATGCCTTATACACATCGCTTGGGTCTCCCACAGCCCTCTTCAACAATTTTTTCCTAAACCTATCCACCATCTCTCTGTTATAGAGCACTTTATCCGCCCGCATGACAAACCAAGCCTTTGCCACTGCCTTGTGACTCTCCGACGAGAATAGTATAGACGCTGCGAATTTTAAAAAGTAGTAATTTCTCACTACGTCTTCCGACACGTCGTAAAACACTTTGAAGCTGTCTAGACGGCGCCACCTCTTCTTCACCTTTTGAAAAGAGTAGTCGAGAGTTAGGCCTTTAGAAACTTCGTAGAGGACTTTTGAAACAAAGTCTACTAACTCCCCAGGGCTCCACTTCACAGAAGTACCAACTCCGCCTCTAGAGATTCTAAGTTCAACACGGCGTAGGTAGATCTATTTGTCAAACAGCCACAGAGTTCGCCTGGGTTAACTACAAGCGTCTTGCCCACGCGTTCAATCACAGCCTTATGTGTATGGCCGTATACCACAACGTCGTAGAGGCCCGACTTCACCAAGGCGTTTAATAAAATAGGAGATGTGCCGTGGTAGACCGCCACCTTTCTCCCCGCGGCCTCTAACTCGCCAGCCTCCCCCAAAATCTCTACGCCGAATCTCTTCGCATTTTCGAGAAAATAAGGCCTCTCCCCTTCGTTGTTGCCCCATACCCCAACCACTCGAACTCCCTCCCCAAGTGCCTCTCTTAAAAACCTCGCCGTGAAGGGAGACACCCAATCGCCCGCGTGTATTACTAACGATACGCCACGTCTCTTCAAAGCCTCGCCGGCCTTTTTAATAGAATCTACGTCGTCGTGGCTGTCTGAGACTACCCCCACTAACATCAGTCGACTTGTACGCCCAGGACCTTTTGGAAAAACTCAATAGCCTCCTCTCTTGTGACTAACTGACCTTTGCCCACCTTTCCCCTCCTCCTCCTTCTGAGCTGGACGCGGAGCCCCGGCTTCGCCAGTCTAATACACACGTCCATCCCCCATATCCCCACCGCCGGGTCGTATTTCACCCCCGGCAGCAGTATATGTTCTTTAATGCCGAAACAAACATTGCCCCGCTCGTCGAAGCTACTTTTCTTAATTCTATTATTCACAGCTTGTAGTGCCTTAGTTAAAAAACTCACCGCTTGGTCTCTCCTTAACGTCACAGAGACGCCGATTGGCTCCCCCTTCCTAATGCCGAAGTCTTTTATAGTCCTCTTCGCCCGCCTTTTCGACGGCTCTGCACCAGTCAACTCTTTTAAAAGCTCCGCCGCCTTCTCTAACCTCTCCCCGCTCGCCCCCACGCCTATGTTAACCACTACCTTCTCTATATATATTCTCTTCATGGGGTGGTCTTTTATTAATACTAACTCTTTCCAAGTCGGCATCTAGACCTATGAAGCTTAGTTTAATAAATTTTTCTAAAACACTAGAGGCACTTCTCTCCTCAACTGAGGCGTAGTCTCCACAGGTTTAAATAAAGCCTCAATGTTCTTCTCTACTAAAAATGAGTACTTTTCTGCGTGTTCTTGCAACTTCGCCGTGTCTATCTCTACCTCTGCCAACTTCGCCACGGCGTTTACTAACCTCAAAGCGGCGCTTACATCGGGGCCCACTCTGCCCACTAAGTCGTTTAGTATCAACACAACGTCTCTATGAGTGGCCACTTTCCCACTGTCAATAAGACGCTTTATGGCGCTCAACAATTTAGACTCTGCGATTAACAAAGCCCCGTCGATACTCCTCCCTAAGACGGCGTCTAGATAAGCCCCCTCTAGCCCCGCCACGGTGGCCTCTTTAATAGGCTCAAACCCATATTGTTTAAACTTCTCTACGACGCTCTCCTCAGTTATGAAATAGACTTTGTCGCCCTCCCCCGCCGCCGGCATGGCGGAGAGACCCACTACTAGTTTAACCTTATTCTCCTCAGCCCAGTCTAACACTTTTTTAATAAACTCTACATATATATGGGGAGGGATGGGGACGTGTTGTCTAATAGCCACTATGCCCGCCTGGCGGCTGTAGAATATACGATGTGGCAACTTCGCGACGCCATTTACTACAGCTATCACAGGCGGCATCTCTGTAATCCTAATGGCGCCGATTTCCTCCATCTTCAACGCCTCTATCAAATACTCCACTGCCACAACCCCCGCAAGAGAAGGCTCTGGACAGGCCATCACTAGGATATTTTTCTTGTCTCTAGGCAGCCCGCTTATCTTAACCTCCAGACGCATATATTACCCCATAGTTCAGTATATATATATTCCCGCCAAAGACCTCAACGCCTTGAGTTTCCAAAGCCGCGACACATACTCCACAGCGGCTTGTCTCACCTCACCAACCCCCGCCGGTCTGGACTTTAGAGACCTATCTAAAGCTACCCACGGCACGAACACCACGCCGTCTCCAGGGACGAAGTACACATCTATTTCGTCGCAGCCGCCGCATTTTTTTAAAAAATAAACCGCCGCTATATGTAAGGCGCTGTGCTTTTTAATTTCCCTAAGTCTACTCCTCTCCACCGCCTTGTGTATAAATAATTGGCTAGGGGGCGCCTGTTTTAAAATCTCCACCGCCGCCCCCAGGGGATCTCTCCTCTGTATAATTTCAACGTATCTAAGCCTAACTGCAAGAGGTAGGTCGTGCGGCTTTAACAAACCCCCCTTTACTTCAACTCTCTCTCTAGATATTTTAATATAGTTTTTCTCAGCCACTCCGCCAGACTTAGCCGGCGCTAAGACAAAGACATCCCATATATTTCTCAACTCTAAGACAAAGCCCTCGAGGCCCTCTGCCCAAGAGGCCACCTCTGGAGTCTTCTTAGCCTCTAGATAGAAAGAGTCTGTGTCTCCGTATATAGGCCGTAACGTACGCCAAGCCTCGTGGAAAATCTCCGCAGCTCTACTCCTAACCGCCAGTAGACAAGGCTCGCAGACAATGCCCCATCCGGCCTTACCCCAAGCCCCCACCGCCGCGTTCATTAATAACTTCAAGACGTCTGACATAGGCTTTTTGTTTATAGACAGCCTAGCCTCGAGCCATTTTTTAATCACGTCGGCAACCGGTCCGCCCTCAAAACAAAACTCGCCGAGAGGCCTCGCCTCTAGGCCTCCTCTACAAGGCCTGGCGGTGGTGGGGTCTATCTCGTACTTAACGACTATAGTTGGGAATAGAGACTTGAAGTCGAACTCAGCCACGTCTCTATAGACCCCCGGGGCTCTTCCCCTCGCCATGTCTATATACGGCATGTTGAAAATACGTCTAGAGTCCTCTAAGACGTACCCTCGTCTCTCCGCCTCCCAGTGGAAGACAGCCTCAGCCACGGCGGCTAGAGAGTTACGTTTTAAAATTTCGACTAATGCATCTACCCCAATCTTAGTAACAGAGGCGAGGGCTTTGAGAAAGTCTAAAGCCTCTCTAGCCAATGTATATATAACTTTGACAATCTCCACAGGCGACCTAGGCCTCAACAACACGCCGTCTCCCAACCTCTCAGCCGCCTCTACCCAGAGAGGTCTTCTATAGAAAAACGTCAAGTCTATATGGAGGCCTCTACACGGCGTCTTTTGGCGCCAAGTAGCTACGTAATCCACGTCGGGGCACCCCCTCCCCACTTCGTCTTCTAACGCCCAGTAGACTACTCTCTTCTCTATATACACCGCCGCCATTACTCCATCGACTTTGGCCGCCTCTACCCCCTCTAGATATCTCCTCACGGCTGGGGGGACGAAAGACTGCGACACTCTATAGCCTCTGGCTATCAACTTCGCCCTTAAAACGTCAGGGGGCCAGGGAGTTTCGACTCTCCACACGGAGGCGTTGCTCTCTTTATAATAGTAGGAGGCTTTAACTAAAGGGATTAAGTCAACTCTTTCCGATGGGAGTGGGGGCTTAGAGCCGATTATATACATATTAAAAGAGTTTTCTAAAAATATATATATTGAGAATAGATATGTATACAGGGAGAGAGTTAACTAAAACTACCCACGCCGCAGATTTAATTTTTTATAACCATATACCTTCTGTAGTTATGAAAAAGGCTGTGGTGTTCCACGGGCGGGGGAGCTCCCCGGCTAATATACACTGGCTCATAGACCCCCTGGGAGAGAAGTTCCAAGTCTCAGCCCCCAGTATTAGAGACGTCGAAGACGGCTACGACGCTGGGCTTAGAGAACTCCCAGTGGCCGTGGCGGCGGGGCACAGCATGGGGGGGACTGTCGCCCTCCTCTTAGCTGCAAAAAACCCAGGCGCGGTGGGGGCCGTGGTGGCTGTGGCGGCGCCTGTAGATAGACTACTACAACTACAGTATATGCAACAGTCCAGCGACCCACACCTCCGTAAATTAGCCAGCGAATTGGCGGCTTTGGGGAATACAAAACTCGAACAGACCTCTCCCTCTCGCTATATCGGCAGCAACATGCCGCCGGTGTTGTACATAAGGGGGTCTAGAGACTACGTAGTTCCCAGAGTGCATGTGGACATATTAGCTGGGCTCTCTGACAAATTTAATTTCCCCCTGGAGGTTGTAGAGATCGAGGGGATGGGCCACAGCCCCTCGGCTGAGGAACACCGCCTAGCTATCCGCCAGGCGGTGACGCGTTTTGTTTTAAAAACCCTAACCTAGTTTTGGGAGGACCCCCTTGGCGGTTAGTCTCACTAACGTAGATTTATTCACTTTGTATATATACACAGCCACCTCTGCTATCAATCTGTCCGAGGGCTTACACTTTTGAAAACCCATTTTGAGGCAGTAGGTGTATTTCTGAATTTTTAACTCGTCTGGGGTTTTAATCCTGCCCAGGGCTATGTCTTCTGCTATTTTATAAGCGCTGTAGAAAGCCGCGTAGTTTATCAACCTCTCGGAGAGACTGGGGTACGCCATTTCGAAAGTCTTAATTGCTTTAATTAACAACATCTCTGGATAGTACCCCAATATCGCGCCTGTGAAGACGAGCCTCAATACTCGAAAGACTTTCTCCTCTATAGACCTCCCCTTTATCTCTAACACTCTCTTTTCTAACTCTGTCTTCAAGTCAGGTGTCAAGACCTCTGTGACTGACGTAATTACTTCTAGAGCCTCGACCGCTTTATTTTCTATATAGAAAATGTCGTCGTAGTCGCCTGGGGCAATTACACCAGTGCCGTAGACGCCCACTAAATATACAGTGGCTATCTCTTTGTCGTATATACCCTCTTTAGAGACCCCGCGGAAGGGCTCCAGCCCCTTTTTTTTATACAATTGTTGTAGCTCAGCCACTAGAGACGAGCGGGACGTGACGGCGCCGGAGAGAACCCGCTCGAGGAGAAATAACGACGCCTCTATCCTATCTCTGTGTAGATACTTGGCCGCCTCCATCGCTCTTAGGCTCTATAATAGTTCTAGTTGGCAGTGGGAGTTTAGAAGCTGCACGTCTAAAAGCCTCTTTTACATGTGGTAAATACTCAGGCTTAGTCTCTAAGTAAAACAACACTTGTCCAGCCTCTACCCGCGCCGCCCTCCCAGCAGGCGAGCCGAAGGCCAACCTCATACCCTCTTGTAGACGGTCTGCGCCAGCCATAGCCAACATTCTATTCTCCCTCAAGACGTGATGAGGCACTACGTTAAGTCTAAGATAGTAGTTGGCGTCTCCTACATACTTTGCTAAGTATTTATACGCCATCTGGCGTGCCGCCTCTAGAGCTTGCATTCTAATCTGGCCCCTCTCTTCAGCCACTAATTTAGCCACAAGTCTAAAACTAGTCCTGGCCGCACCGCTCGTCGTACCCATGTCGAACTTAGGTATTTGTATCATAGGCGCGCCGTGGATATATTCCTCTCTCGTATACGGAGGCCCCTTAATCCTCTTATAGCATCTAGCAGGCCTAACTGGCATAAGAGAAGAAATCTACCTTAAATATAAACCTTATCTCCCCGCCCCCAGGCCGGCTAATCTAAAGCCGGCCTTATGTAGTGGCCCACGTGTCTACGTATTACAGTAGCCGACATGGCTGAGAACAAGCTGGGGGCTACCTCTCAACTCTCTTGGAGACATATGCAGTCTAGCCAAAACCCGCGGCGAATTAATATATTGGAAACTTTTGTCCCGTCTATATGTGACTACTCTACGGCCACTTGGTACACAACGCCTAAACAACGGAAATAGCCCCCGTAGATTTGTTTCGCTCTATTTCTCTTTTTTCATTAACTTCAACGCCGCCTG
>CAMLLK010000037.1 GCA_946480885.1 uncultured Thermoproteales archaeon | reverse complement strand
CCCCCCCCCCCCCCCCCCCACCACCCCCCTTCCCTACACGACGCTCTTCCGATCTCAGAAGCTCTTAGAAGAGCTAGATCTGTAGTGATTGTGGGAGGCGGCTACATAGGGCTTGAGATGGCTGAGACATTGTTAAAAATGGGTAAGAGCGTTTCAATTGTAGAGTCGGGGAGGTGGGTGCTCGGGCGTATGCTCGACGAAGACGTTGGAAAATTAGTAAATAACTACGTCGTTTCTCAAGGCGCACAGCTCCGCCTAGGCGAGACTGTGAAAAGAGTCGTTGGGGGGGAGAGGGCCGAGGGCGTCGAGACTACACAAGGCGTTGTAGAGGGGGACGTGGTGGTGTTGTCTACGGGAGTGCGGCCAAATGTAGAGTTCGCCAAGTCACTCGGCGTCAAGCTCGGAGAGACTGGAGCAGTCTACGTAGATGAATATTTAGAGACTTCTATACCAAAGGTCTACGCGGCGGGAGACGTGGCGGAGATGAGACATCTAGTGACGAATAGACCTGTGTGGATACCCCTGGCCCCCTACGCCAACCGTATGGGCTACGTCGCGGGGACAAACACAGGCTTGGGAGATAAGAGGTTAAAATTCCCCCCAGTCGCCGGGGCATCAGTGACTAAATTCTTCGACATGTATATTGGCAAAGTGGGTCTGAACGAGAGAGAGGCCTCAGAGGCGGGGCTGAGGACCCGTGCTGTGTTTATAAAAACTGCAGACAAGGCGCCCTTTATGCCCGACAGGAGGGAGATATACATAAAGGCAATTGCCCACGGCGATGTTTTAGTTGGAGTCCAAGCGGTGGGGTATAGTCAATTCGTAGCCGCTGTGATAGACTTCGCCTCTCAGTTGATAGGAAAGACTCTACAAGAGGTCATCCTAGCCGAGTACTCCTACATGCCGCACACAGGTCCTGTCTGGCATCCACTAGTCTCGGCGGCTAGAGCTCTGGATTAAGAACACTGAGACTCTAACGCCTCTATTAGCCTCATCAAGTGGGGGGCCAGCCGGCGGTCTGGGGCGAATAACCCCACATCCTCTAAATGGTGCACGTCGAGTCCCAGCTTATTCGCCAATGTATACTCGTCTATTAATCCCTTGGCGTATTTAACTAAATCATCGCTCAGCTTCAACGGGAGGGGGCCCAGTTCTACAAGATCTCTAAAACTCTCATGTATATACAACACGCCAGTGGCCCCGGCCAAATAAGCTGACAAAACCGCAAAGGTAGACTCCGGCTTGAAGCCACCCGTGGCCACGACGTACACCAACCGCCCCCTCGCTCTCTCGCACTTGACCTCTCTCACCAACTGAGCAGCTAACTCTGCCAGCGACTGGGTAAAATCCCGGCCGAGGCCATGGATCTCTCTTACATCCACTTCGCAATTTATTCTAAATTGTTGAGCTACGGCATGCCAAGCTTTAGACACGGCGCGTGCCGCCAGTCTGCCGTTATTAGTGTCAGATGTGTAAAACACAGCTCTACATTTCGAAATTAGATGTGGCCACTTCTTTATAAATTTAACAAATGTATTTAACTCTGCGCAACATCTCTCTGGCTCCGCCACTGCGAAATTCACCAATCTCTCAACGTCTACCTTCTCTCCCTCACTCTGCCGAGGGTCCTCTGGGCTAATAGTCGCCAACTCTTTTAGAAAAGGGTCCCCCAGTCTACTCCCCGCGTTAGAGAGAATAGACGTGCCCACAGTCACTACAAAAGTCACCTCTGCCATAATTGTGCCAACGCCAAGTTATTAAAGTTTTACTATATAGAAAGAGGCGTGTGAAATAGCCGCTGTACATAGCGGGGCCCGGATTTGAACCGGGGACCTCGGGGTCTCTACCGGGGCTGTGCCCCGGTATGAGCCCCGCGGCCTACCAGGCTGGCCTACCCCGCTTCAACCCCGCCAATGTATAAAAACGTATAGATTTAAAAGTTTTTCTCGGCGGAAATGTATATTTAGATCTCTTAGCCTCCCACCTGTTGTATCACGTAATCGCTTAAGAGTTCCGCCGACTTGTCAATTCAAATATCTGCAAGAAACCCACAGTGTTTGTTTAGTGCCTGTGCTCTATATGCTCACGGCGAAAGTATAGCAGCGGCTTTTCTCACTTCACTAAAACGGCGGATTTGACTAAGTGGTTTAAACAGAGCGGCGTATACACTTATGTAATAGTCTCGGGGGCTCTATCGCCGGGAGGATGTGACGTGGAGAGAGTATATATTAACTAAATATTTTTCTATATATGGATTTGTATGACGTAATTAACTACGGCGTTGGTGCATCTTATGTAGAGGTTAGGTGGCAGAGAGATGTGGGAACTGTGGCTGTGTTACGTAATGGAGTTGTGGAGTATGTAGAGTCGTATAGACAAGAGGGATATGGCGTGAGAGTTTTGGCCGGCGGCGGGCTGGGATTTGCGGCCACTACAGACGCCGACGGTTTAAAAACCGCTGTAGAGACTGCTGTGAAGTTAGCGCGTGTTGGAGGGAGGCTTCGGAAGAGGTCTATAGCGTTTAGTGAAGAGAGACTGGCTAAATTGCGCTATAGCCTACCGCCTGTGGATTTAGACCCTTTGGAGTATTTGAAAAATCTAGATAAGGTTATTGAGAATAAAGTAAACGTAAGGAGGTTGTTTGCCGCAGTGTGGACTACTGAGAAGCATATTGTGACTAGCGACGGCGCCGATGTTTATAGTAAAATCCCTAGGGCGGCGGTATTTGCCATATTAATTCGACACGAGCCCTCACTGGGGAGTCTACAACGTTTTGTGGCTAGGGGTGGCGTCTCTATGTCGACACTCTCTAGGTTTGAGGAAGAGTTGGCCAACGAGGCTGATAAGTTAAACTTTCTCCTTGAGAAGTCGAGACACGTCTCCCCAGGTCGGTACGACGTAGTCTTTGGCCCAGAGCTTACGGGTATTCTAGTCCACGAATCTATTGGACACCCCTTTGAGTTAGATAGGATATACGGCAGAGAGGGGGCGGAGGCTGGTGAGTCATATATAAGGCCTGGGGAGTTTAATATCCAAGTTGGGAGTAGTCTCGTCAATATTGTAGATTACCCCGCCGTGCCGGACAGCTACGGCTTTTATTTAGTCGACGACGAGGGAGTGGTGGCTAGGCCGAAGTATTTAGTTAGGGAGGGTGTGGCTAGTGAATTTATTACAAATAGACAATACGCGGCTTTGGCGGGAGGGTCTAGCAACGGTGGGGCTAGAGCCTCTGCGTTTGATAGAGAGCCCATCCCCCGTATGTCTAATACTTATCTAATGCCGGGCGACTGGCGGCCTGAAGAGATTATTAAAGACACTAAGAGGGGGGTCTACGTAGTGTCTTATACTGAGTGGAATATTGACGATATTAGATACTCGGGGCGGTACGGCATATTAGAGGGCTATCTTATAGAGAACGGAGAGTTGAAAGAGCCTGTCAGAGGGTTTGTGGAGGTCGACACGCCAGAGCTGTGGGGCAACGTAGACGCAGTGGGGAGAGACTTTAGACTTTACATCGGCACGTGTGGAAAAGGCAACCCCGCGCAGGGAGTGCCTGTGACTATGGGCGGCCCCACGTTTAGAAGTAGGTCTTTGAGAGTAGTATGATAGAGAGACTTTCTAGACTTGTGGACGAGGCCGCCTTAGTGAAAATTAAAATTGACAACTACATGGTGAGGTTTGCCAACGACGAAGTCACAGTGTTTAAACACTGGACTACTCGACGGGAGAGTTTATACTTAGCTAAAGACAAGAGAGCAATGTCGTTAAGTAGTAGCGTTGAGTTTAAATGGGAGGATGTGGAGGGGGCTTTGAAAAAATTAGGCGAGATGCCTGAAGACCCGCTGTACCTACCTTTAAACTGCCGCCCCAGGTTGATGGGCGCCGAGAGTTTTGACAATTATGAAAAACTACTCGACGTAGTTAAAGAGGCTGTGGACTCCGCAGATGGGGCTGAGCGAAATGCTGGTGCCGCCGTCTTGTCTTATAGCTACGTCACCTATGAGGACACAGCCGGCGCGTCTGGGTCCTACGGCGTGAATAAAGTATATTTAACTATACGGTCTTTTTATAGAGATCTGTCGGCAACTTCTTCAATCGCAGCTAGAAGAGTCGCCGAGTTAGATGGGAAGAGGGCGGGGTCTATGAACAGCCAGTTGTTAAATATCGCCAAAGGCCTCCCGTCGAAGAGAGTAGAGCCCGGGAGGCGAGACTTACTACTATCTCCATTAATTTGGGGGAGTCTAATGGGGGAGGTGGTCTCAGTCTGGGCCAGCGGCACAGAGGTATTGGCCCAGTCGTCGCGGTACGGGCTTGAGGACTTGGGGAGACTGGTTGCGTCGGCTAGTTTAAACGTGGAAGAGGGCGCCTGGCGTAGTGAAAACTTTGGCTACATGCCCTTCGACTCTGAGGGGTGTCCCACTAGGAGAGTTGAGATATATAGAGAGGGGGTTTTGACTAGTTTTATCCACACTAGGAGGAGCGCTAAGTATTTTGGGACAGAGCCCACGGGGCACGCCGTTGAGACATATATGTCTGCGGCGCCTAGCCATATTGAAGTGGCGCCTGGAGACGCCCCGGGCGACCTAGACGGTTTATTCAAAGAGTTGAGGGAGGGTTATTATATACATGGCAATTGGTACACACGTTATCAAAACGTAAAGACTGGCCAGTTCTCCACCGTGGGGAGAGACGTGGCGTTGGAGATAAAAGACGGGAGGCCAGTCTCCGTTGTGAAATTTATAAGAATTGTAGACACTTTAGAAAACATAGTGAAAAATGTAGAGTCTCTGTCGAAAAACACACTACAGGTGTATTGGTGGGATATGCGAGCCGCCGCCACTGCTCCATATGTAGTTTTGAGAAATGTGGGGGTCTCCACCTAGGGGAGGCTCGTCAAGACGCCTTCGCGAAATATTTCAAAAACTGGGGTCTTTCCCTTAATTATAGAATCGGCGATTTGTAGCCTTAACTCAAATACGTTAGACACCGAGACTCCGTTTGTCTTTACTATAATATCCCCTCTTCTAAAGCCTAGTCTATCAGCAGGCGAGTCTGGATACACGTCTACCACTAAAAGCCCTCTCTCGACGGGTAGGCGGTATAACGCGGCCATTGCTTTATTTATAGCCGCTACATATAGGCCGAGGGCTGGGCGGATGTACCGCCCGTATCTAGTCCATATTCTATACATAACAGTGACCATGTCTATCGGCACTGCGAAGCCTATCCCCTGGGCGCCGGCTATAACCGCCGAGTTGACCCCCACAGCCTCGCCCTTTGTGTTGACTAAGGGGCCTCCCGAGTTCCCAGGGTTGATGGCGGCGTCGGTCTGTATGAGAAATTCAAATCGCCTATTTCCAAAACTTAGACTCCTACCCACTGCGCTCACTATTCCAAAAGTGGCGGTGGGGCTGTCTAACATGGCCAGTGGATACCCCAATGCGACAACTGGCTCGCCTACTTTTAACTTCGTGGCCGTCCCCAGGGGGAGAGGCCTCTTCTTAAGGTGGGAGTATAGCAATGCTAAGTCCTCCTCTGGGTCTCCGGCGACGACTTCTGCAGGTGCCACTTCGCCCTCTGGCGTAATTAACGCCACCTCGCCTGCCGCCTCTACTACGTGGTACGCAGTGGCGTAGACTCCGTCGGCTATTGCAAAGGCGGAGCCCACGCCTTGTCCATATATATCTAACTCTCTAGCCACAACTACACCCACGACGGATGGGGCGACTTTTTCCACAAGAGAGCTGAAGTCCATATGTCTATAACGGACTCGAGCCGGCGTTTTTATTTATCAACTCGTTCACCGCCAGTGTCAACGCCTTCGCCGCCGTCTCTACGTCTTTTATATCTATGTGTTCGTCTTCTGTATGCGCCAGTCTAGGATCTCCGGGGCCGAAGGCCGCTATGTTTTTCGTCAGTCTAATCAACAAGTTAAAGTCGGCAGTGCCCCACTTCTTACTCAACTTCGGCTCGACGCCTAGTTTTAACAAAGCTCTTATCAAAGACCTCGCCGCTGGGTTTGTAGGCGGGGCCTCTGCGGGATCAATACACGACGCAATTCTCGCCGGGGGCGCCAGAGCTGTCTCTAAGTCTCTACAGCTCTTCCCCAGGGGGATTCTTACGTCGAGCACCATTACGCATTTAGTAGGTATTTTATTTGGAGCCTCTCCACATTGTACCACTGTAGGCGTTATTGTAAATGTGTCGTACCTCTCTCCGTGGTTTAATAATTTTTTCAACTCTTGGTACACGCCGAAGAGTTCTTCTACAATATTGCCGTAGATAGGCGAGCTGGCGTGTCCCCCCCTGGACTCGGGGTCTATATAGACTTTCGCCCCCCCGCGGTAGGCAGACGCCACGTGTAAATTCGTGGGCTCCCCCCCAGCTATGTAATGAGGCGGGGGGGGGCCGCCTCTCAACAACGCCTCAGTACCCGCGCTGTCGTCTTCCTCAGCCGTTACTAAAGCCAACACCACAGTGCCTCTGGTCTCTGCGGCGAGAAATGCCTCTAGATAGGCCACAAGGGGGCCTTTATCGTCTACGGCCCCCCGCCCCCAAACCACGTCTCCCTCTACCCTAACCGGCAGGGGGCCCGGCACTGTGTCCATATGTGCGTGTAGCCACACCACTGGGCTTCCGGACCCTTTTACTGCGACGACGTTTCCCACTTCGTCTATCCAGACGTCTGCTATATAGTTTTTTAAATAGTTGTGTAGAAACTTTGCCAATTCGCCTTCGCCGTGTGGGGGGCTGTATATCTTTAACACTTCTTTTAATAAGTCCATACGACGGATTTTTCGCCACTATAAATTTTAAACTTCTGTATATTGGAGGACATGTCTTGGACTTGGGAGAGGCTGGGCTGTCTAGAGAGGCGTTTTATACACGGCGCCAATCTCACAGTGGCGCAGTTTAGACTTAGAGCGGGCTGTGTAGTAGATAGACATAGCCACACTCAAGAACAAATTACTGTGGTGATTGAGGGAGTTTTAGAATTCGACGTTGGGGGCCGTATATTCACCGCGACGCCCGGCGACGTAGTATATATACCTCCGGGGGTTGAACACAGCGTTAAGGCTATTACAGAGGCGTTTGTAGTTGACAGTTTTTCTCCACCGAGAGACGACTGGAGATAGTTAAATAGTGAAAGTAGTTAAGCCTATGGCTAGTAAATTGCTGTACCTCGGCGCGGCGATTGCAATAGCGCTGGGCGCAGCGGCTCTTGCAATAATAATATACAGCGGCTTTGTAGAGCCCATAGAGACAACGCCTAGAATTGTTTTAGTCAATATAGACTCTGTATTAGAGGATCAATACGTGTGGGACGTAGTTAAGAAATTGATAGAAATATCTCAACGGCCCGACGTAGTTGGCGTAGTTTTAGTTATAAACTCGCCGGGGGGCACTGTGTCTGCCACAGAGACTCTCTACACTACTGTAAAGGGGTTGAATAAGACGAAGTACTCTGTAGTGACTGGGCTGGCCGCCTC
>CAMLLK010000036.1 GCA_946480885.1 uncultured Thermoproteales archaeon | reverse complement strand
ACTATATTCACTACATATCTCCTTGGGCGCCAATATACACACCAGCCTGGGCATTATGTACTTTGTGTAGATGTGGATAATCGACCTAACTATTCTATTGTCTGGGTTTCCAATCGACACAACCACGTGGATGTGTGCCACTCTGTTGAATTCCGCTACAGCTCTCTCGAGGTCACGCGCTGCGTGTAATGAATAGCCGGCTATTAAGAGGTCGAAGGAGGCGTCTCTAAAAGGCATGTGTTCAAAGTCGCCGACTACTCTATCATCTGCCAAATTATTTAATGACAACATCTCAATAGTTATGTCTAAAGCCACGACATAGTTAAGGCCTCGGAGGTGGCGTGCCATATTGCCGGGACCTGCACCCACGTCGAGAACTTTAGTATTAGATCTGCCGTCTAGGGCGTAGAAAAGGCGCAAAGCCTCTCTCCTCCATTTATCCACTTGTCCAAAAGTGACTATTTTATTTGCTCTCTCATAGACCTCAGCTATTTTTCTATATGCCTCTCTAACAGTTTGCCACCTACCGCCGAGTCCCACGCTTTAAATTAAATATATGTATAAAAACCATATAGAGAGCAACAAGGCAATTAGCCAAACCCAAGGGACATCACGTCCTGTTTTCATAAGCCACAAGTCAAAGCCAGCGGCTCCGTGGATAATCGCCACTACGATCGTAGTTATAGTAGTCCAGCCCAAGTGGATGCGAGAACACACCACATGAGAAGAGAAAAGCCCCAGTGTGACTCTTTCCACTACCTCTGGCTTTGTTAGACACAGTCCCGAAATCGCTGTTAAGAAGCCGAAGAGAATTAACAAAACGCTAGTGATGTCTAATACAAAAATATTATAGGTCTGTCTCCATGACATATATATGGATAGGAGGAGTTTTATAAAATTCTTATTAACTACGCCGCTTGGTAGATTAATAGCTGGAGTGGCGACGGCCGCAGTTGCCGCAGTGTATATATACAAAGACTTAGTCAAAATAGACGTGGCTCCACGTAGACTAGAAGAGGGGAAGAGGCTCTATCTGCCATACCCCCGTCTAAGGGGGAACATCTCTGTAGAGGAGGCTATTGCAAATAGGAGGTCGGTTAGAGAGTATACAAACGACCCTTTGACGTTGGAAGAAGTTGCACAATTGCTTTGGGCTGCGTATGGCATATCTGAAGTGAGACACGGTTTGAGAACTGCCCCCAGCGCCGGTGCTCAGTACCCACTAGAGGTATATGTTGTAGTGGGAGAGAGGGGTGTAAAGACGGAGCAGGGCTTTTTACAAGCCGGCGTCTACCACTACGATCCGCATTCCCACTCTCTTATTCTTAAAAAGCTCGGAGACGTTAGACGCGAGCTCTACCACGCCGCCTTAGATCAACGTTGGGTCCTCGACGCGCCTATTTCATTAGTGTTTACTGCATTCTACTACAGAACCACAAGAGTATACAGTGAGAGAGGGCGGGAGAGATACGTTCCCATGGACTTAGGCCACGCAGGACAGAACGTATATCTACAAGCCACGGCCCTGGGTCTCGCCACTGTTGCAGTAGGCGCCTTCTATGACGAAGAGGTAGCCAAAGCGCTTGACCTCGCACGTGGAGAAACTCCTCTATATATTATGCCAGTTGGGAGACCAGTCTATAGATATACATTGAGAGAGTTAGATTTAGTACGTTACTACTTAAGACACAGAGTTTAGCCTCTCTATTAAATTATAGTAAACGTCTGCTACGTTTATCACTTGTCTTACTTCTACATACTCATCTGGAGCGTGCGCCATGCCGATAGGCCCTGGGCCGTATGTAATAGCTGTAATCCCAGCTTTTATAAAAAGCCTGGCGTCTAGGCCGCCTATACATACAGTCCTCCGCGGAGTCCTCCCCAGGACAGTTTCTATAGACTGTTCTAAAGCCTTGACTAGAGGGTGTCCGGGGTCTACGACAATTGCCTCAGATATATTAGTCACTTTCACCTCTATGCTGTGAGGCAGCTCTCTAGCAGCCTCTTGGACAAACTCTATGAACTCCCTCTTTACTTCTTCTACGTCTTCTTCAGGTATGACTCTTCTATCTACCGAAAAGGCGAAGTACCCCGGCACCACGTTTGTTTTAACAGACCCCCTCACCTCTCCGCCAATCGTCACAGTGGGGGTGGCCCCCCTGGGGTCTTCATACTCGTATTTACTCACTCTCGTCGAAATAATCGCCGCGTATTTTTTCAACTTCTCAGCGATGTAGACAGCACCTTCGAAGGCGTTTAAGCCGAGCCACGGCGTCGAGCCGTGTGCTTGTTTGCCGTAGACCTCTACTAAAAACCACACCAAGCCCCTATGCCCAATCCATATGTTGTCTTCACCAGACCCCTCTGCGATAACAACCCACGGGGCTTTTACTTTCCCAGACCTTGCCAAATAGCCGGCCCCCGTCTCTCCACCGATTTCTTCATCTGGCACAAAAGAAATCTCAAAGTTAGACAGTCTACTCTTTATCGCTCTCTCCGCAGCCAGTAGGATAGAGGCAAGTCCTCCCTTCATATCTACAGCACCACGACCGTAGAGTCTGCCGTCGATATACACCGGCTCAAAGGGCTTCGTCACTTTCCAACTGTCTAGAGGCCCCGGGGGGACTACGTCGTAGTGGCCGTTGAAGTGGACTCTGGGCTCCCCCGCCCTAGCCAATAGTATATATCTCGGATAGTCGACACACTCTATACAATACTTCGCCACTTCAGACCTAGGCACTTCAAAAACCTCTACGTCAAACCCAATAGACTTTAGATACTTCTCTACAAACTCTACAAACTCTAAATACTTCTCCCCAGGGGGGTTGACGGTAGGTATAGAAACTAATTCTTTAAGTAGAGAAACTGCCTTAGACTCCATAACCTCCATAAGCAGACGTATTAAAATATATTACAGCCTACGCAGCCAGCTACGATAAAAATATATCTAACCTTTATACAGTCTCAATTTCTATTCTCCTCCTCAGTCTGTTGAGTAGGTGGTTGGCAATCGTTAATTTTTTCTTTTTGACTTCGTCGTCTCGCTTTAGTACGACTTGGGGATAGTGGCCCGATAGATAGATAGCACGTGCTCCCATGTAGTACGCGAGGTATATGGCTCTGTCTCCGTCTGTAAAACCTGAGATATTGTAGACGCAACCTCTGCGTGGCCATGTCTGTACTGTGTAGATCCAGTCTCTCTTTGGCACTGTCCAGTAGTTGTCTCCGTGGAGGTGGACAACTGCGTATTTCGCCAAGTCGTATCCCTCGGCGTCGAAGTCGTAGTCTCCGACGACTACATCCACTTTCACACCCCTCCTGGCTAGTTTTTTAGCGCTGTATCCCTCTACAGCCACCACTACTGTGCCCTCTATAGTCTTCTCAAAGGGGGGCATGTAGACAGCGGGAGCTCCCCAGTCGAGGTCTTTTAAGACGTCTATTGAGACTCCGTCTAGTCTCTCGGCGGCTTCTGTAGCCTCTAAGTCTCTGTGAAAAGAGAGTTGTGGCAGCAGCGTCTTTACTAAGGTCATTACATACAGCCACTCCGGCGGGTCGAAGATAATAGGTCTACAACTCATCCCTTTATGACTACTTCAACGCCTACGCTTTTTAAAAATGTTATAATTTCACCTCTCGTCGGGTTTTTTACATTTTTTCTAAATATGACGACTCTTTCCACTCTGTCTATGTGTTTATAAAGTGCGTTCTCTACAGCTGTTTTAGTAATCTCTACATATTTTGGAATTACGTGGCCTAGATCGATCTCGCCGTTTAAGACGTAGTCTCCGACAGTGACATAATGTAAATCTCCTACGACCATTGTGGAGCGACCCGCACAGTTTTTAACAACTATGTCTTCAACCGCGTCGACTAATAGAGACACTGCTCGTTTATCTAGCCACTGTGCCTCGCCGCTGCCCACCTCTAAAAACGTCGCAGAGATGTGGGAGGTGTTTGGGGGATGATGTGTGGCCTCGAAGGCGCATTTGAAGGGCTCTGCCGCGTTTTTACATAGAAATCTATATAGATTTGAGGCTAGGCAAGGGTTTGCAATAGACACCTCCGGCCAAGCCCCCGGCGTGTGGACAGTATACAGAGGCTTGGGGTTTGCCATCTCGTGTCTAGAGATAAACACTGCATATCTGCCATACTCTGCAGCTATGTCCTCTCTATTGAACTCAGTGGGCTCTCCTCTATGTACAATTACGTACATATCTCTAAATTTCATAACTTCTACATCGCCTTTTGTAACCACAAGGGGGAGGCGGCCTAGTGCGTTGAGAAAGGTCCGAGATACGGGGTCGCCTAGTGATATTATTAATACATACACGCGGTTTAGAAGATTTGAAATTAATAAATAGAGTAGTCGTTGATGTATGTGTTTAATAATAGAGAAGAGTTGAAAAAGGCGCTTAGAGAAATAGGTGGGCAGATCTGGTTCTATATAGATTTAGAGCCTTTTAGGACCGTCTACACGCTGACTATATGTGGAGAGGGGCTGTGTGTATTAATCTCTGGCCAAGACATGTCGCCTGTTCAACTATCTATCGAAGACTATATGAGAATGGAAGACGACATTGAAAAAATCCGCAGTCTTCTATATACGATTAATTACTTAGAGACACTATTTTAAAAACATCTCACCGGGTAGAGGCGTTCTGACGCCAATGTCAAATAGATACATGTGTAGAAATAGTCCGCCTATGAGCACTAACGCTGCGGCTATGGGGACTAAAAACTTCGAGTTAGTGACAGTGTATAGAATATACAGGGCCAGAGGCGCTAGTATAGACAAAGTCATGCCTAGCCACGCCGTGATTGGAATAGTGACCCACGCCGAAGATATCGCTATTAGCCACCCGTAGGAGAACAGCGACACTATGAGGAATAGAGCCTTTAGGTGGACTAATACATCTGAGCTTGATCTACGCCAGATATATGAAAGTAATAAGAACGCCGAGATTCCCAACACAATCGACGTGATTAACAATAGCGTAGGAGTTAAACTCCACAAAGGCCTGGCTGGAGACGCTGCGAATAACAACGCCCTCCCGATTAGCCATATAGCCGCGCCCATGACGGCGACAGACCCTATTACATACCACGCCCTCTGTAAGATCAAAGTCGCAGCCGCGCCTATTATAAATAGTCCTGCTCCTATGGCGTCTATCGCAATGGGAGAGTTGAGATTTGTCAAGATATATGTAATATTTGTTACATTTCCCAACTCAACAAACTCCGCGATTATTGCTAATAAAGCTAGTCCAATAGACACCACTGCAATTTTTCTTATATCAATCCTCTCTTTTGTAAACAATGCCGTAATGAACATAAACGTAGCTACAGCCGCTAGCCAGTAGTAAACAGCTGTGCCTACACCGAAGGGGCTTAATAGTCCTTGAGCCACTCCAGGTGGCGTCGTCATAGCCCCACGTAGAACACTTTAGGCTTTGTGTTGAGGTCGTCTCTTAACGTCTTTATAGACCTGGGGTCTAATATCTTAAGCGCTTGGCTAATGGGGCTATTGGGGTCGTCTAAGTCGCCGAATATTCTAGCTCTTGTATGACAAATTGCCACACATCTAGGTACCCCGCCTTTCTCTACTAAGTGGTAGCAGAAATTACACTTGTCTACAACTCCTACAGGCGCTGGCAATGGATAACTCTTGGCAGTTTTCCTCACATATCTAGCGCCGTAGGGACAAGCCGCCATACATGCTTTACAACCAACACATTTCTGATAATCTATCTTCACTATGCCGTTTTTATCTTTGTAACTCGCGCCTGTGGGACATACGGCCACGCATGGCGGGTTTTCACAATGCATACACGACAGCGAGATGTATTGTACAAAGCCGCCTTTGTGCACCTCGAGAATTCTCAAGTTGTAGTTGTCTAATTCACCCACTGCCCACTTCGTAAGCCACACGCCGGCGTCTTCTGATCGATAGTCAAAGAGAGCGGAGTTCTCTTGTGCACACACCGCCATACAAGCCCTACAGCCTATACACCTCCTTAGGTCAATCAACATTGCGTATTTCATAGCCCCCCGACTTTTCTAATTCTCACCGCTGAGAATTTAAGCTCTGGCTGGCGCGACAACGGATCATATGTCTCGTTAGTTACTACATTCGCAGTCCACAAGCCAGGCGGGTCTCCACGCACGCCTCTAAACATATCTCCTAGATAGCCAAAAGCCCACGGCGTCCACAACACCCCCGGCCTCGGCGGAGTTTTAACATCAACGCGGGCCTTTAGTACTATCTTTCCCCTCTTGCTCTCAATCTCCACTAGGTCTCCGTCTTTAATCCCAAGCCTCGCCGCATCTTCTGGATTTATCGAAACCCAAGGCTCTGGGGCGAGTCTATGAGGTAGTGCACATTTACCAGTGCGGCTCCTCGTATGCCAATGTTCATACAGCCTCCTAGTGGTTAATATAAATGGATAATTTTCATCAGGCCACTCGGCAGGCGGCACGTATTCCCATAGAAAACATCTCATTCTCCCATCTGGCGTCGGGAAGCGTCTTCCATACAATTTTTCATAGTTTTCGTCATAAAGTCTCTCAGTGCCTTTACTCTCAGGTGAGGGGACGGGTATCTGGAACCCTTTCCGCCCCTTGTGATCTCTTTCGTTTAACAACCTTTCATAAGTCAAGCCGCTGAGGTCGTTACTAGGCACTCCCTTCGATATTCTCGCCAAATATTCAAAAAGTCTTTTGTTTAACTCAAACTCCACCTCGCCCCTTAACTTATCCACGTTTTGCTGAACGTTTTCAAAGAGGTGTTCAAAGCCACTATATACAGGCTCTAGGAGGAATTTCAATAGCTTAACCTCGTCGCCTCTGCCCTCTCTTTCTAAAGTCTTGATATATTTATAGGCGAAAGCTAGAAGTATTACTACGTCAGACAGCGCATCTCCTGGTGGATCTACAGCTTTTTGATGTAGTTGTACTCTTCTTTCAGTGTTAAAAAAAGTTCCCCAACTCTCGCCCGATAACAACGCGGCGGGTAGAACCACATCGGCAAACGCAGTAGTTTCGCTCCAAAACGCATCTTGTACTACTACTAAGTCGGCTTTTTTAAGAGCGTCTACTAAGAGATTTAGATTGGGGAAAGAGACCATGGGGTTGGTACAATTTATCCATATCCCCTTCATCTCCCCCCTTTGGACCGCCTTAATCATATCCACAGTAGTGTACCCCAGCTTTGACACAATTTTCCCATCTGGAGTAGTCTTCTCTATAGAGTTTAGGACTAATTTCTCTATCTCTGGGTCTCCTCTAGACAAAACTCTGGCTAGTTCTAATCTATGTGCTCTCACTGGGTGATTTCTATTTCCTGGGAGCCTCCCCACTACAATCCCGCCGACTCTTTGGCCTAGGCCGTTCGGCTGCCCGACAGTTGGATGAACACCTGCCCCAGCTCTGCCTATCCTCCCAGTTATGGCGTGTAGCGTAAATAACGTCAAGGCTTTCGCCACGCCGTTGCTGTATTGTCCAAAGCCTTGTAGAAATATCGACATAGTATTTCTACCTCGGACGAATATACGCGCAATTTCTCTAATAAGCTCCGGCTCTACTTTTGTCAACTTAGAGACCTCCTCGGGGATAAATTTTGAAATGAATTTTGCATATTCTCTAAAGCCGTCGAGGCCGCTGCCTACGAAAATTTCATTAAATACAACAGGTCCTTCTCTTGTCAAAGATCGGAAGAGCGTCGTGTAGGGAAAGAGTGTAGGTGGGGGGGGGGGGGGG
>CAMLLK010000035.1 GCA_946480885.1 uncultured Thermoproteales archaeon | reverse complement strand
CACTCAGCGCCGCATACATGAAACATGGGATTTAGCAAGTTGTGCGCAAGAGATATTATCAATTCATTGTTTCTGGCCCTTATTTCCGTTACTATGTTCAGAGTGGAGCTGTTGACTGGTCCTAAAATTTGTAATGTGTTATAGAGTAATACAGTCCCCCACTGGGGATAGGGTAATCCAGTACTGACGTCTATATAGCGCGAATGGAACGGCTCTATCCACCTGTCATATACTATTTGGAGTCTGTCGGAAAAGCTTATGGTTGCGCTACTTCCCCAAAATGTATATACCACTGTGACTGAGATGCCCCCGCCCGAATAAGTGGCCTTAGATACTGCGTACTCCCTGGGCCTTATCTGTAAGGTTTTCGAAGGAACATTATAAGTACAAGTATAACCTGCAGGGGTCGTCGAGACGGGGCTTACAAGGTCAGATGTGTATAACATACCGTTGATATAAATCTGTACATTTAATAACGGGCAGTACTGCCCATACACTGTAAGCGTTACTGTAGACGGCGGAACATATACGTTGCTGTAGCTCGAACCAGCGGAGTTCCCCGCCAAGCCGTCATACGCGACGTAAGGTCCGTAGAGGACTCCCACTTTGTACCTGCCACTTACGCTTATTCTAGGAGCAGAGGCTGAAATAACCTTCGAAGTTGCTATTTGGGCGAGGCTGTTTACAGTCTTTTTATACCTCGCAACTACATATGCTGAAATGAACGCGACCTCCGCCCTACCGCTTGCCTTTAGCCTCACGCCAATTTGGCTGTCTTGGGGAAGGCTAATCTGTATATTTGTCCAGTAGGTCCCGGTATTTGGAAGTGCGAAGAGCGTGTTGCTTATTAAGGTGCACGTGTCTAAGTTGTAAATTTCTAGAGTGAGGTAGCCCCCGGTGACATATCCATCCACCTTAATCCCTAAGGTGAAGTTTTGAACTTCAAACCCAACCCAGTGCATATTGTCCAAGCCGCACAGCCTCGTCTCGCCCGTGGGCGAGTCAACGGGCAGGTATGTGCTGAAGGTGCTAGCAACGGAGGCCGATTTGAAATAGAGGCTTCCAATGGGGTATACGGTAGCGCCTGTAGACACGGCGTAGCTGGCGGTTGCAACATCGCCGCCATCTGGGCTGTTCTGAGGCCCCCTCCTAGGCGGCCTGTCAATTTTGCCCCGGTTTGGCGTCTTCACTATTTCTTGACCAAGCGCCTTCCATGTGGCCAGAGTTGTGTTGCCGCGCCTCAGCGGGTCTCTGCCCACTGCCAGCGTTATGACCGCTTTTCTAGTCCCGTTCTCCACCTCCAGAGTCCAGCGCTCTAGCCCCGGCGGGACTTGTGGAGGCCCCTGCGGCGCCAGAGCCGCCCTGGGAATGCGCAGGACATATTTAGACATGTTGTAGTAGGGCATCAATACCCACTGGCCAGTGGCGACAAGGTATGTGTCAATAAACTCTGGCTGGTAAATGACATAAACAGGCGTCCAGTCGGAGCCGTTCCATACATACAAATGCAGGCTCTCAACGTCTGGCCCGCCCTCTACGTGGACGTCAACATAACCAGCTATTACAAACGCCGCAATCGCAATCCACAGAACTATTCTCGTCACCATGTCTCAAACAAACGGATTTATAAACATTGCGCATCATCACTTGATTACGAAGGCGTTGGAGTATGCACTGCTGTCGGCTCCCTCGTCAAGGGGTTGAGCACTGGCTTGGGAGACTGCGGGCGTTGCGACAGCGCCGAGGCTCCGGCCTCTCCTCAGCGCCGTATCTCTGTGGTAGGTTCTTGTATAGATTTAGCCAGTGGATTTGCTATTATGAGATGTAAAGCCCGCGGAAACATATCTGTTTTCATAAAGACCCTTGTGTTTAAAACACTAAGTTTTATATACAAACTCATTAATGCGGCCATCATTCAAAAATACGCCTTTGTTCCAGCTTTTGCATCTGAGCTTTACAAGTGTATCACCTACCTGCGTCTCCGCGGGAGTTTTCCACATCGTCGACAACGCAATCTGCCTGTAGGTTGAAATACACGGCGCTATCACGGCGAGTGTCTCCAGCGCTTTCACAGCAACCTCGACGTTCTGCCTGGCCGCCGGCGGCTGTTGCCGCGTCGTAAATGCCGCCGATAGGACTCACCTGCCCAACTCCGCCGCATGTATCGGCCACCAGAGGCGGGGGCATCCACGCCAGTAGAGTCTTGGATTAAGCCTTGCGCCGGAGGGGGAGCTGGTGTACAGCTCTCCACAGCTCGTAGAGCAGTATGTATAGCGGCGCGTCTTGGGGCTCGGGGAAGGCGGGGGCCAGCCCCAGGGAGGGCACCACGGCCCTCCACAGCCAGCCCACGTAAACCATGTAGAAGTGTCCCAGCGCCACTGCCAGCGCCAGGAGAAGTACTGAGAGAGCCCTCGCCGCAAACCCCCTGGCGAAAGTGGCCGCGTACAAGAGAAGGGCCGCGGCGGCAAAGGGGAAGTAGAAAGTGGCCCAGCTCAAATCAACGGGCAGAGGCCCGAACACGGCGCTAGGCGGCAGAAACTTGTTGAGGGCCAAAAGCCCCAGCCCAGCCCCGTAAACAGCCGTGGGGAAGAGATAACGCCCACTAGCCACGTAATAAGCCGCTAAATACGCCAAAGCCCCCAACAGAAGGAAATGGGGAAACTCAAACACCCCCGCGCGAACCCCAGCCAGCAACAAGTAGGAAAAAAGAAACAAGAAAAAAGAGGCCTTTAGCCCAAAACTACCGATAATACGCGCTGTCACACTTATCCCACGGATAACCTAGAGACTCTTGGACGCCGCATGTCAAAGTCCTGTAGGGGAAGTAGGTAACGCTACTGACACCTCCCACATACGCATATGACGTGTACGGCAGAACCGGCTTATCCACTCTATGTACAGTAATCCAAGAACCTAATTCGCCAATACTATACTCAACCCCCGTAACGGCGACGTACTGCGGATCACTCCGTATGTTAAAATATATTCTCGCCTCTAGTGGATACCTATCGTATCCTCCTGTCCACAGAGTGACTTTCAACGTGTAGGAATCAACTCTTTCAACGCTTACTCTGGCCTCCGCGGCGTTAATAATGGCGTCCATGGCAAAAGTCACATATCCAATCACTGGAAAGCCCGTGGCCACCTTCTTCAAAGCGTCAACAGTGCCCTTTATCAAATCATAAATCTGGAGAATTGCAGAAACTATTGCCAAGTTTTTCAACGCACTCCCCCACCACGAAGTCGTATTGACAACAGATGCGCTACCTCCAGATATTTCTATCGGATTCATAGAGCCGTCGTAGAATCTTATGTAGAACGTCACGTATGAGTACTTGGCCCATGGCGGTGCGCCAATATCTACAACCGGCTTAGTACTTATAACGAGCTCGCCACTTCCCCCACTTGCTCTTGCATAGTCTATGTCTGCTATAAATGCTCTCCGGTCAAAGAAGAGAAAGGACTCTCTGAATCTTCTTACTAACGTATTGTATACTGTTGCGTCACCTGCTGGGGCGAGTTCCTGCGGCCTCCTCACAGCCGCCTTTACTTCCACTTCATATGCAGAGTTTGCGTAGATGGTAAAGGGGCCTATTGAGATAACTCCTCCTAGGCCGTAAGTGGGTAGGAGGAACATCAAATAGCTGTCTGGTATCACCACGCTGCCTGAGTAGATTTTGGTGTTCCCCGAGTCATAGCCGTAGAGAGTTGCCACAGGGATACTTCCCCAGTACACCGTAACTGGGTCGGACTTAGCGGCCTCTTTTGGCACTTTTACGTATATTTCGAGGAAGATGTAGGAGGCGGCGTCTACATAAAACCCAGGAATGGCGAAGTAAGAGTTTTCATATATTACATGCGTGTTGCTCGGACAGAGGCCATAATTACTACAGTATACAGGCAAGTAGGTGAGGATGTAGATCCTAGGAGTTCTAATTACGTCGTTTCTAAAATACTGCTGGTTCTGGGCTTGGAGTAACACCGAGGTGTAGACGGTGGCGGTTTGGGAGTTTCTATTACATATCTCTACGTAGTACTGGGCTCTGCCTGAGGGCAACCACTGCACCGCAGTTTGCGGAGATCCCTGGGGTACAGTTACCGTGCCGCTCCACCTGTTGGACGGACTTAAGGTGTTGGTTATAGTGTATTGATACGTCCCAGGTGTTGTGCCGCCTGTTAAGACCACTGCCGCCTGCCGCGTTCCCTCTGGCACGTCGAAGGTAGTGGATAGACACGCGCCTGGCGCCAGGGAGGCAGAGGTCAGTTTATACAGCTTGAAGGCGGCCCAGTAGCTTAGGCTATTTACAGACTGCACCTCTGCCTCTGGCTGTTGTTTTTTCTTGCCGCCGCGAGGCGGGCGTTGGTCTGCCAGTTCTACCTTGTCCGGCCTCTTCCCCTCGGCCTTATTGGGCAAAGCAAGCGTAAAATTGGCGGGGTTCTCCACGTCTTCTGCCCTGGCGACGAAGACGTGGTATTTAGCCACCCTCTTCTCTGCCACTATGAGGAGGCCTGGCGCGGGCGGATCCACCGCAGGCCTCCCCGGGGCGGCCTCAAAACACACCACTGTCTCGTTTCTCAAGACAGGGGGCGGGAGCCTGCCCGGCACCGCGGCTTTAGATATGTCAGTGTCGTTTCTAGTGAGGAGCGGCACGAGGAGGAAGGTGACGTTCTCCGGCTCTATATATGCGGCGGCAGGCCTCCAAGACCCCCTTTCAAACACTGAGAACATAAGCGTTGACGACTCTCCCGCAAGCCCCAGCTCCCCCGCCGAGGCGCAGAACAGCTCCCCAGGCGGTCCCTGCGCTGTTAGCAACACAGCCCAAGCCGCCAACGCCATTACTAGAAGAGATCTCGGCAACATGCCTCAAAAAAAGAAAAAAACGGATTTATAAACATTGCGCTATAGTAGTATTTCCTATTCAGTGTCCTTTCCGCGTTAAAAAGCGAGGGGGCTGTGAGGTCTGGGTACGCCCGGGGACTTTGGCGAGTGTTGGAGAGTGCTTCCCAGTGTCGCTTTTGCTTTGCCTAGTCGCCGTTCTACATGTTGTTATATAAATGTAGGGAGGCGCATTAACTAGCGCCGTCAAGTTTAAAACAGAATATCTTAAAGCGCAAATGCGCCTGATACTAGTCGCCGATGTACACGACGGAGTTAAACAAGTGAGATTAATCCGGGGCAGTTACGACGCGGTAATAGCGGCTGGCGACTTCACCTACAAGCGGAGCGTTGAGGCGGCTGTGGAGGCGCTGGAGGCTCTCGCCGGGATAGCCCCTGTGTACTTCGTGCCGGGGAATACAGACCCTCCGGAGCTGGCCGGGTTTGAGAAGGACTCTATTAAGCCTGTCCACGGGAGGACTCAAAGGCTGGGCCCCTACGTGATCGGAGGCGCCGGGGGGAGCCTCCCGACGCCCTTCAACGACTTGTTCAGAGTGTCGGAAGAGGATCTCCAGGGGCTACTCTACTCCCTTACGCCCACGCCCCACGTCTTGGTGGTCCACAACCCGCCGAGGGGACATTTAGACAAAGTGGGCGGGGTAAGGCCAGTTGGCAGCCTGGCGGTTAAGAAATACATCGAGGAAAAACAACCGATTCTCTCCGTCCACGGCCACATACACGAGGATAGAGGCATTGACATAATCGGCGATACGATCGTCGTCAACCCAGGCCCCTTGAAAGACGGCTACTACGCCGAGGCGGTACTAGATGGAACAAAGGCCGTGGTGAGTTTAAAAAAGCTGTATTATTAGGGGCCGTGCCATTTTTATTCCCTCTCTGTTAGGCAACAGCATTTAAAATCCGTTATTAACGAAAAAAAGGTATTGTTCACTACACTATGATCTCTAGCAGTAGTAATCGCCACACTGCTGGTTACAGTCGCATTGACGGCGATAGTGGAGTTTTACGACGAGACTGTTAGGTGCACAAGTGTTGTTCTGCTCTTTACACCAGACGCAGGCGAGGTGATAAACGCCGCCGCCCACGGATTTGTAAACTACGACGAAGAGTCAGGAGTACCGCATCTCTTCACGGCGTTTATTGGGAATATTTGTCGCGGCTCTTTTGCGTATATAACAGCATTCTTGGAGGTAAAAATAAACGCCCCTTTTTAGGATGCCGGAGGGGCCCGCTCCGCAAAGTGTTATACTTATTGATTGGAGGCGAAGTTTTTAATAAGGCCGTCGCGTTTTTTACATGGGTTTTAAGACGGGAATTGATCCAGTAGACGAGCAGATTCCCGATGGCATCCCCCCTGGCTACGTGGTCCTAAGTGAGGGCTTCCTAGGAGTGGGGAAGACTTTCTTCGCCTCAACTATAGCGGCGACGGCGGCAAGGGCAGGGGCGCCCGTTTTGTTCTTCGCCATTGACGCGCTGGCAGACGAGGTTTTAGAGGAGTTAAAAAGCCACGGGGCGCCGGCGGACCGGGTAATAGTTGTTGACGGATTTGTCGCGCCCGGCGAGCGGCTGGCCAAGTTGAAGCCGACGTTTAGGCACAGGCTAGAGACGCCCGATGCCTACGCCTTGGTTAACAAACTGGCTGAATTCGCCGCGGAATTCAGAGGAGGTGTCGTCGTGGTTGACTCGCTTAACGAGATCTTGATGAGAAGCCCGGGGTCTGCATTAGAAGTCTTCCGCGCCTTTAAGATCTTTGCCAAACACACAGACTCCATTGTCGTGGCCACTGCTCACACAGACGTGGAGGAGGTATACGGCGTGTTAGCTACCGCAGTGCATTTAGCCGACGTAATTATACAAATAGAGGTGGATCCCAATTTAGAGGAAATGGGCCTCTACGTGAGGCGCATGAGAATTTACAGGGCGAAGAGGCTTAAAGTCTCACACGACTGGATTCATTTTGAAATTGTCAACGGGCGTGTGGCTGAAATAGACGTAAAGACGATGTTAAAAATGCTCAGCAAACAGCTGAGGGAGCTGGGAATAGAGGTGAGGCAGAAGAAATAGCCGCCACGTTTTTAAATACCGGGGCAGAGGACTCCGTGCGCATATCGTTAAACGCCGTCAGGCCCTTCGACCCCTGGGGGAATCCCCTCTGCACCTGTCCTTTTAAATACGGCCTCAACCCCTACACAGGCTGCGGACACAAATGCCTATACTGTTACATCACCTCTTACATACCAGACGCCTTCAACCCCCGGCCGAAGGAGGATTTGCTTGATAAAGTAAGGCGGGATTTGGAGAAAATCCCCCGGGGCGCCGTGATAAGCCTCTCAAACTCCTCCGATCCCTACACGCCGCCGGAGGCCAAGCTGGGGCTGACGCGGAGAGTGTTGCAGACGCTCTTAGAGAGGGGGTATAGAGTAATTATTGTCACAAAATCGCCTCTAGTCCTCCGGGATTTAGATATTCTCCAAAGGCATAGGGGGCGCGTGGCTGTGCAAATCACAATTACAACGCTTAGAGACGGACTTGCGTCAGTGTTAGAGCCAGGGGCGCCGCGCCCCGCCGGGAGGCTTGAGGCTGTGAGGCGCCTCGCGGAGGCGGGCATCCCAGTTACTGTAAGGCTCGACCCCCTAATTCCGCTACTAAACGACGACGTTGAGAATATAGAAGAGGTCGTGGCAAAAGCCGCCGGGGCCGGGGCCAAACACCTAGTGGCAAGTACCTACAAGGCGAAGAGAGATAACTTCGCCCGCCTGGCCAAGGCCTTTCCAGACAAGGCCCCCACATGGCGGAGGATGTATTTTCAAGAGGGAGAGTACTTCCACGGCCAGAGATCGGAAGAGCGTCGTGTAGGGAAAGAGTGGAGATCT
>CAMLLK010000034.1 GCA_946480885.1 uncultured Thermoproteales archaeon | reverse complement strand
CCCCCCCCCCCCCCGACAACTACACTCTTTCCCTACACGACGCTCTTCCGATCTTTGACTATTGAAAAAGAAAGTGTGCGTAGACCTACTGGGTAGACGAGTCGCCGTCTATAAGTGTCCATATAAAACAGTGGGGATAGTGGTGGGAGAGACTCACAACATAGTGTATATAGACACTGGGTTGAAGATTGTAAAAATTCCAAAGGCTTTGTGTTATTTCTATATCTACGACCTCCAGAAGTTAGTCCACGGCTCCCGCCTCCTTGGATATAGAGACAGGAGGCTGTTCAATTGTTGATTTTTAAAATTCTGCCAAATATCCTCGTGGTGCTGTTTCGAAATATAAAATCCACCATGTCTAAATACCAATGCCTAGTCAAGAAGATTTTGACTACCCCCCTGTCGCCCATCATTAACTCTCCATTTTCAATCTCTTTAATGTAGCCATTTGCGCGAATAGCTTTATAGTGAAAAACGCCAGTAAATCCGGGCTTAATCACAGTGGGGTGGCGTAGCACTAACACGTCCGCCTCTATTTCTCTAAAGGCGCCGAGAGGTCTCTTCGCCAATGCCATGCCCTTTTCTACTCTATCTACTTTGTCCAGCGCAATTGTGACAAAACTCCCCGCCTTTGCGTACTCCACAGGCGTCCTATTGAGATGAATCGACTTGACAACTGCCTGGCTCCATCTGCCGTCCTCCATAGGGCCAACCCACACTCTCTCCCCCACACCCACAGACCCCCTCTCCACCACTCCGCCGACCACTACCCCCACGCCTCTGACGATATATATATCTGAAATATACATTATGAAGTCGCCAGCGGGGTCCCACTTCCTCCTAGCTGGAAGTAGCGATAGAAATTTCAACAGAAGATCTACGCCGTGGCCTGTGACATTTGATATATAGAATACAGGTGCCACGCGGCCCGCAGGCATCGCTCTCGCCGCCAATACTACGTCGCCTAAGTCTCTTACAACGTAGGGAATTTTGCTAACCCCCGGCGTCTTTAAGAGTTTAAACACGTCGTCTATAGTTCTTCTAAAGACTTCCTGAGGCGCTAAGTCTATTCTAGTGACTACTACAAACACCGGCACCCCCATGGCGACGGCGATGCCTAGATGTTCTTTTGTCATCTTCTGCACCCCCGAGTTGGCGGCCACTACCAACATGGCGTAGTCTGGCATAGAGCTGAAGAGACCTCTAAGCGCCGTGCGGATGTATCTCTCGTGGCCCCCTACGTCTACTAACAACACCAGTTTGTCAGACCTCCTATAGACCTCTCCTTCGTCAAGCGGGTCGACTAAGCTATGGTTTACGACAGAGTCGCCAACAAAACCCAATAGTCTATACGAGACAGAGGAGGTGCGGCCAGTCAAAACTTCGTGTTTAAACCGCGAGGCGTAGGCTCTCGCCGACCCCTTACCGTCGTCTAGTCTGCCAGTGGTCAACACCCCCACAAGTGTAGACTTCCCAGCGTCTACGTTTCCAATAGTCGCCACAGTGACAGTGGGCGGAGGCTCCTCCCTCCCCACAGACCTCAATAAAACTTCTGCTATCTTCCCCCTAGTCCCCTCTGCCACTCTTAATATGTAGAGAGAGGCGCCGGCCTTCTTCGCCATTTCTTTCAATACAGTCAAAGCCCTTAACAACTCGTCGTCGGGTAGGCCTATAGGCCTCCCGTCATCAGCTACTCCGATTAGATAAATCGCCTCCCCTCCCCCCTCTGCTAGACGGCGCCTCAACTGTCCAGCTAGTCTATCGACGTCGGAGCCGAGAGTAAGTTTATACTCAATATTCCCATCTTCTCTCTCAGGTCCTAAGTCCACAAAAAAAGTTTTAGTATTTAAAAAAAGAGTTTGTTTTAACCCAGAGGCAATAGACCAGCTGGGAATATCCCAAGCCCAATATTTGCCAATACTATAGCATAGGCGAAGACCACCGCCAACGTGTTTAAGACTTTTATCAACGGGTTGAGAGATGGGCCTGAGGTGTCTTTAAACGGGTCGCCGACTGTGTCGCCAATCACAGCGGCTTTGTGTTGTTCAGTTTTTTTAAGCCCCTGTATCTCTATATACTTCTTTGCGTTATCCCAAGCGCCGCCGGCGTTGGCCATGAGCAAGGCTCTGGGGACTCCGGCTACTATAGCCCCGAGGATTAAGCCGGCGAGGGCATTCCAGCCGAGTATAAGACCTGTGAGAAGTGGTACAATAATCGCGGCGAGACCTGGAATTAAAAACTCTCCAAGGGCTCTTCTAGTGGCTATATCCACCACTCTGGCGTAGTCTGGCTGCTCCTTCCACTCTAATATTCCAGGTCTTTCTCTAAACTGTCTCCTAATCTCTTCTACGATCTCCATTGCTGTCTTCCCCACGCCTTCTAGAGTCCTGCTGGTGAAGAAATAGACTAAAGAGACGCCGATTAAGGCCCCTACTAATACATTGGCGTTGATAATAGTTAAACTTGCTAGACTCTCCTTAATCATTTCTACCATTCCCTTCCCAAGTAGACCGGCCGCCGAGTAGACAATTTCAAAAATCAACGCTATGAATAACACTAAGGCTGCTAGTGCAGCGCTGGCTATGGCATATCCCTTAGTGGTAGCCTTGGTAGTATTGCCCACGGAGTCTAACACGTCTGTTACGTCTCTAACCTCGTCGGGCAGACCGGCCATCTCTACTACTCCGCCGGCGTTGTCGCTGACGGGGCCGTAGGAGTCCGCTGTAATGATAATACCTGCTATTATTAACAACCCCACGCTAGCCATCGCAGTCCCGAAGATCCCAGCTAGATATTTAGAGAACTCGCCGTAGCCCTCGACAGGTATAGCGTAGTACCCTATGGCGTAAGATATGCCTAAGATTACTAAAATAACGGCGATGACAGGTATGGCGCTCATTAAGCCGACGCCGTAGCCAGTGACGATGACCGTGGCGGGGCTTATCTTTGCTTGTTCTGCAATACGGCGTACGGGGTTGTAGTTATACGACGTGAAGAAGTCTGTTATTTTCACTATAAAGGGCGCAAGTATTGCGCCTAGCGATGTGGCGGCCGCCAACGCTAAAGCTTGCGTAGTGCCTAGTCCCAACGCCGTAGAGCCTATGAAGAACAACACTACAGAGATGGCGATTGTTAAGTATATAGACAGGCTTATAGAGTTGAGCGGGTGCTTTACATCTCTAGTCTTTAGTAAATTGACGCCTATGAAGGTGGCTATTAAAGCAAGAGTGGCGAAGAGTATAATTGCTTCGATATACGCCGTAGGCAAATGTAAAATCGCAGCTAGAAAGATAGCAGCAGTGACTGTGACAATGTAAGATTCATAGACGTCGGCTGCCATGCCGGCGACGTCGCCTACGTTATCGCCTACGTTGTCCGCTATGACACCTGGGTTTCTGGGGTCGTCTTCAGGTATGCCGGCTTCTATTTTCCCTACTAAGTCTGCGCCGAGGTCGGCGGCTTTTGTATATATCCCGCCTCCAACTCTCATAAATAATGTAACTAAAGAGGCGCCGAAGCCCAACGCCACTAATGGCACAGCCCAGTCCTTCGGAAGAATTGTCTTTGTGATGAGATAGTAGCCCGATATCAAGAGTAGCGCAATGCTTGCCAACGACACCCCCATGACGGCGCCGGCGCGCCAAGAGACTAATAGAGCCTTCCCCATGCCGCCCGTGGCCGCTGCCTGCGCTACTCTACTGGCCGACCTAGTGGTTACATACATGCCGAGGTACCCCGCCAACATTGAGCCAAGGGCGCCAATTAAAAAGCCGACGGCAGTGAGGCCATATAGCCCTCTCTGTAAGTCAATAAAAACTAGTATCAGGATGAAAAGCACTGCAAGTAGAATAGACAAAGTCTTAAACTGTCTGGATAGATACGCCTTAGCACCTTCGGCTATTGCCTGAGAAATAGAAAGCATTTTTTCATTTCCAGGGTCTTGTCTCAAAACCCACTTGGCTAAATAAATTGTATAGACTACCCCAAGAATGCCGACAATTACGCCAAGAATTGCATATCCTTCTAGCATATTAACCGCCAGAGAGTTAGCTATATAAGTATTATTTACTTCTATAGTGAAGTTCTACGCCTCTATGTTTTCTGTAGTCTTTATCCACGTGGCGTAGGAGTGAGTATACGTATACTATACGTAAATGTTTTAAAACTATTTCTCTAACATGAACTTATGCCTCTTGAGCGTGTTGTTGAGTTTAAAATAGCGGTAAATATCGACCTCCTACCTGACTTAATCTTCTTTGTGGGGAAGACAGGTTCTGCTATGTTTGAAGACAGACCTGAAAAGTTGCCAAGGCCGAGAGACCCGCGGCTTTTTCAATTGGCGAGGAGACTAGACGAAATCCTTAATCAATTAACTCTCTACATACAGCCACAGGTTGTAAAACTACCCTACGACTCGCTCGACAGTTTAGTAAGAGAAGTTCTAGAGAGGTTAGAATCTGTATATAAAGAAGTTATTTACTACATACAGTTAATTGATAGACTAAAGGCTCAATTAACAGTGGCCCGTGAACTTGCCGTAGTAAAACCTACGGCGATGCCAAGTGTTGAGGCGTTAGTTACATACGTAGTTCTCCCTGGCAGAGCTGTGAAAGAAGTTGTGGAACTAGCCAAGTCTTTCAATGCCACTGTAGTTCCACAGAAAAACGTATACATAATTGCTGTGGAGAGAAAACAAGCCGAGTTGTTAAAAACTGCGTTAGAAAAACTAGGCGCTAGGGTCTTTACTTTTCAAGAACTTGCCGAGATAGAGCCTGTTGAGGCTTTAGAAGAGAAGTTGAAAAAGGCAGAGTCTGAACTAAAGGCTGTTGTAAGTAGACACGTAGGAGACTTGAATATTGCCTATACGCTTAAGTCTGCTATTGCCAGTATAATAGAAATATACGCCAAGTCTGCAATAGATGAGGGGTTAGAGATGGGGCACCTCTTCAACTCCTATGAGAGAGAAATAAAAAAACTAGAGAGACAAATTACAGATCTTGAAAAAATAAAGACTGTCTTAACTAGCCTAGGGGAGAGGGGCGCGTTTAATTTACCCGAAGGCTTTAAGATATACATAGACCCCAAGACTCCTATAGAGGCGCCGCATATTGTACAAGAACTAAACGGAATCAAAGTGGCTTTGGTCAGAGGTGAGGCCCAGGGGCTGGAGCTGTCTAGAGAGTACTTAGCCGACGTGAAGTCTAGTATAAATACAATAAATGACTCTATTAGGTCTACTACACAAACTCTCCAGAGGTTGAAAAAAGAACTTGAGACTGTTGAGAAAGTCTATACAGAGTTTTCAGTCTATAGTGACAAGAAGTGGGAAGAACATAAAGACATGGCCTCTGTGACGTTTTATGTTTTAGAGAGAGATGTGAATAAAATCGACGAAGTGTTGGTGGAGTTCGTCAGGAGGAATTCTGTAAAACTAGACATGGTGAAAAAGCTGAGGTATAGATACTTCAACGAAGTGCCCTACGAGAGGAGGCCGACGTTGGAGAAATACCCAACTCCAATTAGACAATTTACAAAAATTGTGTATATGTACGGCGTGCCTAAAGCGAATGAGATTTCTCCAGTTCCCCTTGTGGCTTTGATATTCCCAGTCTTTTTCGGCTGGATGTTCGGCGACTTAGGCCACGGCTTTTTGTTATTCCTCCTCGGCGTCTTCCTCATGACGAAACTCTTCGGCGGAAGGTATAGAGACTGGGGGATTTTCTGGGCCACTACTGGAGCTGCGTCGATGATATTCGGCGGGCTTGTATACCAAGAGGTCTTTGGCTTCAGCTTTAAAGAACTAGGTATAAAACTCCCCTTCGCCCCCCTCTTTCACCCATTTGGAAAAGAACAGCTTGTAGTTCTCGACGGCGTAATTGAAAGCATGAGGGCTGCTTTTATATTAGGCTTTTTATTAATACTCCTAGCCTTCGCCACAAAGTTTGTAAATATTTGGAGAAAAGGCGAGCCTGATGTGGCGTTGGGGCTAGTGTTACCACAGATATTACTATTCTTCTCCATAGGCATGGTCCTCTTCGGCATTGTTAGAGATTCGCTCAAAATGCACTTCCTAGACCCACTTCTCCAACTACCTTGGGCCCTCGTGGCAATCGGCTCTATCGTCTGGAGCGTAGTGGG
Source organism: uncultured Thermoproteales archaeon (assembly GCA_946480885.1). Next base: position 1,701 of record CAMLLK010000034.1, on the reverse strand, counting down.
TCTTTTAATACTCAGGGCTAGGTACAGAGGCCACGAAGAGTCTCCGCCATTGATTGAAGAATTTATATTCGGGTTTGTAGAGAGCCCGCTGGGCGCAATGGCCAACATCCCCAGCTTTGCTCGTCTAGTGATTTTAATATTAATACACGGCGTCTTTAGCAAAATGGTAAACGCCGCCGCCCTCGCTGCGGGCCCATTCGGCATAGTAATTGCAGTATTAGGCCACGCCATGATTGCCCTGGTAGAGGGGTTCTTCTCATTTATCCAATCGCTACGTCTCACGTTTTATGAAGTTTTGTCTAAATTCTACGAAGGAAAAGGCCGTCTATTTACACCATTGCGCATACCCTGATGGAGATTATTGTAGAAATTACGCCAGTTGTAAATAAAGAACATCTACTTAAAAAGATGGAAGCCGTCAGACCGTTTGTAGACGCTATAGACATCCCCGAGGCGCCTGGGGGGAGGCCGTTGGCACACTCGCTAGCAGTAGGGGCCTTGGCTAAACAACTAGGGCTCGAACCCATTGTGCATATACGCCTACTTGATGTAAACAAGACTGGGCTGAAGTCACTCCTCGGGGGGGCTAAAGTGTTAGAAATTAAGAAAGTTGTTCTTCTACAAGGAGACCCCCCCTACGAGGGGAGGCCAGTGGGGGAGGTATCCACCGAGGAGGCGGTGGCTGAGGCCAAGAAATTAGGCCTGGCAGCCGGCGCCTTGGTGAGTTTAAAGAGAGACTACTGGAGGAGGTTAGAAATAGGTGCCGATTTCTACTTGGCCCTCCACTTCTCTGACGTTAGACAACTGGTGAGCCTCCCGCCGGTGGTGTACCCGTATATAATCATAAAGACTAGTCAAAACATTGCGTTGATTGAGAAATTGAGACAGACGGCTGTGACGCCCAACGAGGCGGTAGAGCTAGTCAAAGGCCTCGAGGGTGTGGCCCCAGGCGCCGTTCTCTCAGCCCCTGGGGACTTCGCCGCGTTGGTGAAAACGTTAAGAGAGATAAGAGACGTCGTTAAGTAGCTGTGTCGAGAGAATTGTTAGTGCCGAGGCCTCTCTGCGACGTGGTGAACTGCGACGTCGAAATAGACATTGAGTCTGCCCTCGCAGAGATGGAGAGAGAAAGAGAGCTTTTTAGATTGTTGCCCAATATATATGCATATAGGTACGACTTCAAGAGAGTCTCTCCCTCTATGATAAACGACTTTGAGTTCTGCCCCAGGTTGTTGTGGGTGGAGAGTAGACTAGGGCTGAAGTTAATACAGAGAGACTCAGTCGTGTCTTTAGTCAAGGGAGTGCTGCTACATGAGAGATATCAAAGAGCCGTCTCGCACTACGACAACGTAGTTGTAGAGTATAGAGTAGAGATGGGCGATTTAGTAGGCGTCGTAGATTTAGCAATAAAGAGAGGCGGAGGCGTCATTCCCGTCGAGATTAAGAGCGGGACTGCGTCAAGACAGGCGCATCGAAAACAACTACAGATATACATATCTATGTTGAGGAGTAAATACGGCTACTTAGTCTATAGAAATAGAGTAGAGGTAGTCCATAGAGACGAGTCTGCAATAAAGACTTTAGACAAGATTAGAGAAGTTTTAAAGTCTGACAAACCCCCTCGGGCAAACTGCGGCGTGTGTGTCTTTAGACAGATCTGTAGCAACGTGGCCAAGATTTAAAAAAAATTAACTGTGATGAATC
>CAMLLK010000033.1 GCA_946480885.1 uncultured Thermoproteales archaeon | reverse complement strand
CTTGGCCGTGGCTATTAAATCAGGCTCCACGCCGAAGTGCTCAATGGCGAACCAACGGCCAGTTCTGCCGAAGCCCGTCTGTACTTCATCAAGTGTGAGTAGTGTGCCGTGTTCTAATGTAATTTTTCTAAGAGCCTGTATGAAATTTTTTGGCGGCACAACGTAACCGCCCTCGCCTTGTATAGGCTCTAGCAGCACTACAGACACCTCTGTAGGATCTACCAACCTCTTAAACACCCAATCTTCTAGATAGGAGATTGCGTATTCGCCACACTCTTCCAGCGTCTCGGCTTTGAATGGACACCTAACTGGGTGTGGATACGGCACATGGATGACGTTGGGGAGCAGTGGGGAGAAGTGGCGTCGGTGTATAGGCTTTGAGGCAGATATACTCATAGAGCCGTAGGTCCTGCCGTGGAAAGCCCCTAGAAACGCCACGACGTAGGGCCTCTGGCCTTTGAAATACCCCCTGGCGATTTTCAAAACTCCCTCTATAGACTCAGTGCCGCTGTTAGTAAAAAACACTTTTTTCCTACCCGAAATAGGCGTGATTGAGACAAGCCTCTCGGCTAGTTTTACAGCAATTTCGTAATAGAAGTCTGTAAGAGAGTAGTGTAGAAATAGCTCCGCCTGTTTTTTAATTGCCTCTACGACTTTGGGGTGGCTGTGGCCTACGTTAGCCACTGCGATGCCGGCGTTGTAGTCGATGTAGAAATTGCCGTCTACGTCCTCTACCACGGGGCCGTAGCCTCTAGCTATTACCAAGGGGTACCACCTGGCGAAAGACTGCATTAAGAGCTCTTCGTCGCGTTTAACTATCTCCAACGCCCTAGGCCCAGGAGGCTCTACGACTATTCTAGATCTGGGTCGATGGGCCAAACCCATTTAGGCATAAATAAAATAAATTTATCTATATATAATGTTTTTTAAAGATCTTTTAGTTATTAACTGTATATGATGAGGGCTGGGTAAAAGGGGATAGTTGACCGCTTAGGAGCCAACTGACTGTAGGTAGTTTTGATAACCCACCTCCTCTATCTTTTTTACAATACTCTCATCGCCTTCTAATACGACGCGCCCCTCTGCAATTACATAAACTCTTGTGGGTTTTACAAAATTCAAAACTCTGGCGTAGTGTGTAGATATAAGGACGCCGGAGCCGGTGGAGCTGAGTTTTGTAATTGCCCTCCCCACTGCCGCAATTCCGTCGATGTCGAGACCGCTATCTGGCTCATCTAGAATTACAAACCTTGGGTTTAGTAGAAGTGCTTGTAGGACTTCTGCTCTTTTAAATTCGCCTCCGCTGAAGCCGGCCCCCACTCCGCGGTTGAATACCTCTAGACGAAGTCCTAAGTCTGTGGCTATCCTCTGGGCTTGTGAAAGAATTTGTGGATTTGGGTCTGTTAGTTTTCTCCCAGCTTTGATGTTCATCATAGCTTGTAGTAGAAAGGCGAATCTTACCTCTGGCACAGCCACGGGAGATTGAAAGCCTACGAATATGCCTTTTGCAAACCGCTCCTCGGGGGAGAGGGATAAGATAGACTCTCCGTCTAGTAGTATATCCCCGCCTAGGATTTCGTACTTGGGATTTCCAGCAATTGCTTGGAAGAGTGTCGACTTTCCACTGCCGTTGGGCCCCATTAATACAACAATTTCGCCGCTTTTCACTGAGATAGAGACTCCCTTTAATATCTCTCTACCCGCCACGGCGACTTTAAGATCTTTTACTTCAAGTCTGTGCATGTCCAGTCTTCGTTTGGCAGTTTAAAAATGAACTGGGAAAGGCTTTTATTTTACATTCGCGGTATGGACATGCAAGAATTAGAACATCTATATTCCACTATTAGCCACGTAGAGTCAATAGAGGAGTTACTAGGCGCCGAGAAGAAATTTGACTACAAAGTAGAGCTGAAAGGACGTATTACAAAAGACATGGTGGAAGAAGTAAGTAGACTAAAGGGGGAGCCAGACTGGATGAGAAGACTTAGGCTAAGGATGTTGGAGCTTTTTGAAAAACTGCCCACGCCCAAGTGGGTGAGGGCTGTCGAGGAGATCGACCTAGAGGCGTTGGTTCATTACGCAAAGCCGCACACAGAGGCAGTCTCTAGCTGGGACCAATTGCCGAAGGAGATCAGAGAGTATTATGAAAAACTCGGCCTGCCGGAGATAGAGGCGAAGGCTTTACTTGGCCTGGGGGCTCAATTCGACAGCGAGATTATATACTTCAATCTTAAGAAGAAACTACAAGAGAAGGGAGTCGTAATGCTCCCCATGGAGGAGGCAGTGAGAAAGTACCCAGATTTAGTACAGCGATATTTTATGAAAGTATTCCCCCCGGAGCATAAATTCGCGGCGCTTCACGGCGCTTTGTGGTCAGGAGGCGTCTTTATCTACGTTCCGCCGGGGGTTAGAATAGAACAGCCTTTAGAGACTTTTTTCTTCATAGGCCAGTCTATGGAGTCGCAGATGGAGCACTCAATAGTCGTAGCTGATAGAGGGGCTTACGTCCATTGGATAGAGGGCTGCTCCGCGCCGCGTCTATTAAAATACTCTTTCCACAACGGCATGGTGGAGGGCTACGCGCATGAAGACGCCACTTTGAAAATAACTACAGTACAGAATTGGTCTCGCAACGTGATTAATTTCAATAATAAGAGAGCTCTGGCGGAGGCCCGTGCGAAAGTACACTGGGTAGAGGGCTCTATCGGCAGTAAGACCACCTACACATTCCCCTCTACTGTATTGAAGGGAGAGGGCTCTTCTACAGAGATTGTGGGGATAACAGCCGCCAAGGGGCCCTATTGGAAAGAAAATGGGGCGAAGGTGTGGCACCTGGCCCCCAATACCAGCAGTAGAGTGGTTAATAAGAGCATATCGGCTGAAGGCGGCGTTGCGGTGTATAGAGGGCTTGTGCACGTCCAGAGGGGTGCTAAGTACTCTAAGTCCCATGTACAATGCGACTCGCTTGTCTTAGACAAAGACTCAGCTACGTACACAGTGCCCCATGACCAAGTGTTTGAAGAAACGGCTGTGGTAACCCACGAGGCCACTGCGTCTACAATATCTGAAGAAAAGTTGACGTATCTACGCACGCGGGGCTTTTCAGAAGAAGACGCAAAGGCTGCGGTAGTCCTCGGCTTTGTAGAAGACGTGTTGAAAGACCTGCCTTTTGAATACGCAGTAGTTTTGAGAAGAGTAATTGAGCTAGAGTTTGGACGCCTCTCTAAAGTAGGCTAATTTTAAAACTGTGGCTTTTCTCTACTTGTGTCATGTGTAGTAGAGAAATTCTCTACATGTAGCCCAAAGGCTGACGGCGGCGAAATCCTCAAACTATCTCTAGAAATTATGGAGTCTTTCCAAGCCTCTCCATACGACGTGGCGCCGTTGGCGATAGCCTTTGGCGCAGATCCCCGGGAGGCTAGGCGATTTTTCAACATTGAGGTGTCTGGGAGTTTTAAAAAGCCTGTGTGGGCTTTTCTTATAAACTACGGCCGGAGGTATGGCTATGAGAAAGTAGAGAAGGCCTTGTTAAAACTCTACGATGTACATAAAGGAGGGTGTATCTGTCCCGTCGGCCCCGTCGTCCCATTAGGAGATGGGAGATATATAACCCAGCGGCCTTATGGGATATACATCTGCGGCGGGGGCCACTGCGTTGAGGTGGCTCCAGAACCGATTACTGTCTATGAACACCCAGACGGCTGTATGTTATACAGTCCTCCAATTGTACTAACCGGCCAGCCCATGGCGGCGGTGGTGAACACTGTGAAACAACTAAAAGCCATAGACCCAGAGGCCGTGGCGTTTTTCCTACTGCCCGGTCTGTGTAAAGACCTCTGGGGGGTCGATCTTTTATGAAAATAGGTATTATTAGGCCGTATGAAGTAGAGTTTAACCCAGGCGACGTGGCTGATCTAGAGGAGGCAATTGTGAAAAGGGGACACACGCCGACGAGGATATACGTCGACATGTTAGAAATACATATCGGCGGAGGGGTAAGAGTTAGACAGTCAATCGGCAGAGGCCCCCCGGCGCCGGTGGACGTCCCCGGCGCAGTTTTAAGACATCTAGGCATTTTTAGAGATTTTGAACAGTTTCTCTACAGAGTCTGGGCCGTCAAGGCGGTAGAGGAAGTGGGGATATACGTCATGAATCCAGTAGAGCGGTGGGTGGCGGCGGGAGACAAAATGGCCGCTTTGATAAAATTAGCAAAGGCCGGCCTACCGGTGCCTCCCACAATAGTGACTGAGAATATGTTCGCCGGCTATAGAGCAATAGCTGAGTGGGGCAAGTCTGTAGTTAAACAACTGAGAGGGGCTATGGGATACGGCGTGTTTTTAGTAGACAACCCCGACGTAGCTTTCCACATATTTTCTATGTTGATAAATATAAACAAGCCGCTGTATGTACAGAAATATTTAGAAAAGGGGAGTGGAGACTATAGAGTAGTTGTAGTGGGGGGCCGCGCCATTGGGGCTGAGTATAGAAGGGGGGAGAGTTGGAAGACTAATGTGGCACAAGGCGCCAGGCCGGAGGCGGCTAAATTGACGCCTGAGCTGGAAGAACTTGCAGTGCGGGCTGTGGAGACGCTTGGCCTTGACTATGGGGGCGTCGACGTGGCTGAGACGCCAGAGGGCTATTACGTACTGGAGGTGAACCCCACTATGAGTTGGCAAGGGTTTAAGTTGGCCACTGGCATAAACCCAGCCGAGTATATAATTGACTATTTATTGGAGAAATTAAGACGTTGATCAGTCCGTCGCGAGGCTATCACAAGTCAATACTTTGATACCCATCATCACGTTTTACATGGCGTCTGAGATATATAATTTTCTAATTTTCTAATAGACGCAGCCACAGCCTTAGCTCTTTTAGAAGTGCCCAATATCTTCACTACTCTACAGCCGTCTAGTAGAGCCACCACAGCCCTAGCCGTCTTGACGACTTCTTTAGTCACACCAATTATCAACACGTCGTCGTATATAGCTACAAACTTCGGCGGATTTATTAAAGAGGAGATGCCGACTAGTATATATTTTTCTAAAAACTTTATATAACATGACACTGGGTCTACAGCCCTAATAACTAAATACCTCATTTACTAACAACTAGTTCTACGAGTATATCTAAAGACTTTAATATAGGCGCCGCCCAACTTTTATCTCCGCTGATTTCTACTAACAAAGCCGTGAGGTCAAGCGGCGACTTTACGTCTAGTGGAGTCTCTACTGACGTGGAGAAGATCACAGCCTCTGGCTCTAACACCTCTAACCACTCTTTAAGGAGGGGTAGGTCTTTTATAAGCGTTTTGAGAGACAACTCTATATACACGCCTCGCCTCATCGCAGTCTTGACTTGGTCTCGTGTAATTATTACCCGTGGGTCTACTCTAATGACTTGGGCGTCTCTATATACCAATTTATTAAACATCTCTCTATTGAAGGCCTCTGCCCACTTTATATCTACGCCACGCACAAAGGGGGCAAGGAGACAAGTCTCAGCCTCTTTTCTCAACACTGCAGCTCGGACTCCCACTTCCCACAGAGACGCCTCTGTCTCTAGACTTACTACTACGAGATCCCACTCTACAAACCCCTTTCTAACATACATTTTTTGTCCTAATCTTAAGTCTCACTACGTCGTCGTGTTCCCCTACTTTAAAAACTCCGCGTATTAGAGCTTGTTTGTCTAAACGTATGTAGTAGACGCCGTCTTTGTCTCTAACAGCCGGCAACTGGCCTCCGAGGGCTTTACACAATTTTTTCAACAAGTCGTCGCAGTTTTCTAAGAAAGAGGTAAGTAGATATATCACATTGCCGTAGTGGCCTTCTAAAATTTCAATAACTATAGGCAAGTCTCCCAAATATCTTAACCCCTCTACTACTCTATCTAGACTCTCAGTGGCGTGTACAATAGTAGAAATTTCGATATATCTACACGACACGGCGTCTAGAAGTAAAAAACTTAAATAGGTAGCTGAGATTTTCGGCTATGGCGCCTTCGGCTTATAAATACATGGCTATGTGGTATAGAAAAAACGGGAGGCCTATCCACGAAGAGTTGATGAGAAAAGTTTTGATAGAGTGGAGGCGATCTCCATCGGTTGTTAGAGTAGAGAGACCGTTCCGTCTTGAAAAAGCTAGAAAGTTGGGATACAAGGCGAAACAAGGGGTAGTGGTTGTGAGAGTTAGGGTGGCGAGAGGTCCCTTTAACCGTCGGAGGCCTGACTCGGGTAGGAGACCTAAGAGGATGGGCGTCTATGGAATAACTGCGTGGAAGTCGTGGCGTCAAGTGGCAGAGGAGAGAGCTGCTAGAAAGTTCCCAGGTCTAGAGGTTCTCAATAGCTATTGGGTAGCCGACGACGGCATCTATCGCTATTTTGAAGTAATTCTAATCGACTGCAACCACCCCTCTGTGAGAGGCGACCAGTTATACTTGCAGATATGTGGCAGTGAAGTGCCTAGGAGGAGGATTATGAGGAGGTTAAGAAAGAGGCAGAGAAAAGTTATTGAATATTTAAAGAAAACGCTTTTGCCGAAGTTAAAACAATAACCCAGACGCCGTCAGGCCGCGTCACAGGGCCGTATTTTACGGCTCTCTGCGACCCGTCGCGGTGGACCTATTTCTATACATATTTATAAACTTTTTCTCTTTTCTCTAAATAGATGTCCTAGATAGGCGATGTTGAGGGGGCCTCTGCCGGCTACCCCCATGTCGAATAGAAAGGCGGAGTCAGTATATCTTGCTAAGTTATACATTGCGAAGGCCCACTGTAAGTCGTCCACTGGGGTTTGTATATAGACGTAGCTAGGCCGCCCGCCCTCGCTGTATAGCCACACTGAAGTTCTCTCTAGGTTAATCTTAGAGGCTTTCCCCTCTGGCCTACAGCCAATTGTCACATAGGCTGTATCTCTCCCCACTGCGTATTCAAGTTTTAGTTTTCTCTTAGGCGGCTCTAGACCCGTCAAAGCGCTGTATATATCCACCGCGGTGAATATACGTTCAAACGCTCTCATGGGTGTGTAGAGACAGTCTCCCCAGCCGTCTCTAAAACTGCCACAGATAGCGTAGTTGCCCCCCACATACAGCCTATACATAATATTCACTTCTTCAAAACTTTCTGTCTTCTCCACGGGCAGGTCTATGTCTACGTCCGGCACGGGCAGTCCGTGGTAGAGCGATATAGACGCCGATAGCCAAGCGTCGCCAATGACGTATATTGGCTTTTTCTTTTCAAACGCCTTTTTTAACTCGCCTAAGTTGAATATGTCACATGAGTCAACTACTGCGTCGTAGCTGCCTGTGGGTTTTTCTACAAATACAACTCCCAACACCTCTTTGAGGAAGTCTAGTGTAAAAACCGGATCGAAGGGGGGGACGTCGAGTACTGGGTCTTGGAGACTGGCTGTTTGTATTTCTACATAGACTCCACTCTCTCTTAGTAGATATGCTAGATATGCAGAGCCCGCCTCTAGGCCTCTGATAAGTACTTTCATAGCCACGGCCTCTCTGGGAGGGGGCCGTGTTTTTCTTCTGCGTCTCTTATTGCGTATAGGCGGCAGTCTTCGCCTTTTGGCACGCCTGTGCAGAAGTCTCTATGTAGCTGTGGTAGGTCTTCCCACACTAGTTTGGACAGGGTTGGCCACAGCTTCCAGGCGTGGGCGTAGATTTGCCAACAGACGTGTCTAATCTCCGCCTGGGCTGGGTATGCACATCTAAGAGGGACGAAGTTAAACAATAACTCTCTGGCGTTTATCTGTACTGCAAATTTTACAGCGGTGGCGTTGGGCAGAGTCAGTCTGGCGTACTCAGGTCTATAGATCGGAAGAGCGTCGTGTAGGGAAAGAGGGGGGGTGGCGGGGGGGGGGGGGG
>CAMLLK010000032.1 GCA_946480885.1 uncultured Thermoproteales archaeon | reverse complement strand
AATAGAGGAGGTATTCGACAGAACACTACCTGACTTCTCCCCCCCGTTTAAGAAGTATACACATAAAGAAGTTGTAAAAATTGTAAATTCCTACGGCTGCCGCAACGACGAACGTTCTGAATTGACGTGGGAGTGTGAAAAACTCTTCTCGGGACTGCATAAACAGCCTGTGTTTATCTACGACTATCCGAGGGGGTCGAGGGGGTTCTACGACAGAGAGGATCCTGAGAGGCCTGGAATTTTAAGAGACTTCGACATGTTGTACCCAGAGGGCTTTGGCGAAGCTATCAGCGGCGCGGAGAGGGAATACGAGCCTGAAAAAGTAAAGGCTAGGATTATTGAAAGTGGCGAAGACCCGTCGAAGTATGAGTGGTTTTTAGAAATGTTAAGAGAACTCTATCCACTAAAGACTGCGGGGTTTGGAATTGGAATAGAGCGCCTTACTAGATTCCTCTGTGGGCTCCGGGCGGTCTGGGAGGCGAGGCCCTACCCCAAAGTCCCAGGTATAGCCCCCACGCCTTAAAATGTACTCACCTGGGCTAGAGGGAGTTGTGGTGAAAGAAACACAGATATGTTTTATCGACGTTGACAACTCAAAAATATACTACAGAGGCTACGACTTAGAGGAGTTGGCTCAGTATTCAACTTTTGAAGAAGTGGCCTATCTCCTACTCTACGGGAAGTTGCCCAATAGGAAAGAGCTTGAGGACTTCTACACACGCCTCTCGACGTCGCGTCTATTGCCGAATTATGTAGTCGACGTGATAGAGGCCTCTCCAAAGTCGGCGGAGCCTATAGACGTGTTGAGAACTGCCGTATCCGCCATGGCTCTTGGAGAGGAGCTGGGGGATAGGTCCCCCCAGTCTGAACTAGCCAGGGGGGTTAGAATATTGGGGATGATGCCCACGGCTGTGGCAATATTTGATAGAGTTCGAAGAGGGCTCTCGCCGTATATAGCCACAGAGGCGAAGTCCCACGCCGAGTTCTACCTATGGTCTCTCCGCGGTGAGAGGCCTAGCGAAGAGGAAATCAGAGCGATGGACGTTATGTTTATAATATACGCCGAGCACGGCATGAACAATAGTTCATTTACAGCCGTCACAGTGGCGTCTACACTTGCAGATATGTACGCCGCTGTCACTGCGGCAATTGCCAGTCTAAAAGGCTCTCTACACGGCGGGGCTAACGTAGACGCAGCTAAGATGTTGGTAGAGATCGGCGAGGTGAAAAACGTAGAGAAGTGGGTAGATAGCCAGCTGGCAGCCGGTAGAAGAATACCTGGCTTCGGCCATAGGCTGTATAAAAAAGGCCCCGATCCCAGGCTGAGAGTGTTGAAAAATTTAGCAAAGAGACTTGCCTCATACTATGGCGATTTTAAATGGTTAGAAATAGCGGAGAGACTAGAGGAGTACGTGGGGACTAAACTCTCTCAAAAGGGTATCTACCCCAATACAGATCTATACGCAGCGGTGATTTTTAAATATCTAGAGCTCCCCATCGACATAAATCTACCCACGTTTGCTATCGCAAGAGCGGCGGGCTGGATTGCACATGTAGTTGAGTATAGACATTCAAATAGACTTATACGGCCAACTGAGAGATATATAGGGCCGGCGGGGCTGAGGTACATTCCTCTAGAGAATAGAACTTAGACAAAAGTCGAAATCTATATTTTAAAATATATAATATAGTCACTTTATGAAAGTGGCTGTTTTAGTAAAGACCTCTCTAGATACAGCTCAGTTGAGAATAAGAGACGGCGTTTTAGTGGAAGAGACTCCTCTAAAAATTAGTGACATAGACCGCAACGCTGTGGAGGAGGCGGTGAAACTAAAGGGACAGGCCTACGCCGTGACTGTGTTGAAATGGGGCCCCCTCCAGAGGAGGGTGCAAGAGGCTGAAAACGTCTTGAGAGAAGTCTTGGCCATGGGTCTAGACGAGGCGTATTTAGTAGCTGACGAAAAGTTAATTAACGCAAGCCACTTAGCTACGGCCAAGGCCATAGCGGCAGTGGTGAAAAGAGTCGGTGCCGATTTAGTCTTGGCGGGGGAGGCCACAGTGGACAATTTTTCTAGCCAAATCCCAGCTAGAGTGGCGGCGGAGTTAGGATGGCCTGTGGTCACATACGTGAGAGAGTTGAAGATAGAGCAAGGCAAATTAGTAGCCAAGAGAGATCTAGAAGATTATATAGAAGTGGTAGAGGCTCCATTACCCGCGGTTGTGTCTGTCACAAGGGAGCTAAACCAACCGCGTATCCCGACGCTCTTAGCCATCAGAGCGGCTATGAAGAAGCCAATTCATCGACTTACTCTGGCTGACCTAGGCGTAGAAGTGTCGCCACAAATCTCTGTGACGTATAGACCTCTTGCAGTACAGAGGAAGAAAATAATTATTAAAGACGGGACTCCGGAGGAGAAGGCTGAGAAACTACTACAATTTCTACGTCAAGAGGGAGTGATATGAAAACACTGGTAGTTTTCCCCAATAGAGAAGTACTATACGCCGCCTCTACACTCGGCGGAGAGGTCACAGCCCTCGCCGCCTCACAAGAGGAGTTAGAAACCGCCGTGGGTAGAGCACATAAAGTTGTACAACTACATGGCGAGCCTTATCTTGACGCTGTGACAGAGGTTGTTTACCGCATGGCCTCTGGCCACGACGTAGTGATACTACCCTCGACGAAAAATGCAAAAACCGTGGGGGGAGCCGTGGCTCAACGCATAGGCGTAGAGTTTTTAACCGACGTATTGGCGTTTTCAATAAGTGGGAGAGTTTTAAAAGCCGAGAGATATGTCTTTGGCAATAAGGCGGTGGCGCAGATAGAGACTCAACTACCCGCTGTTTTGACTATCGCCTCCGGTCGGTTCCAAGGCGAGCCCCCCCAAGTGGAGTCTAAAATAGAGAGGGTAGAGGTTGGCGCCGCCCGTGTTAAAAAACTGTCGGTGGAAGAGAAGCCGAGAGGGGCTGTGAAGATAGAAGAGGCCGAGGTCATTGTTTCAGTGGGCAGAGGGTTTAAGAAAAAAGAGGATTTACAATTAGCTTTTGAACTCGCGGCTTTGTTAAAAGGCCAAGTTGGCTGTTCCCGCCCCATCGCGGCTGACCTTAAATGGCTTGAGGAGAGTAGGTGGGTCGGCCTCTCTGGGAAGAAAGTGAGGCCGAAGTTGTATTTAGCCATAGGAATATCTGGACAGCCTCAACACCTAGCCGGCATTTTAGAGAGTAGAATAATCGCTGCAATAAACAACGACCTCTCTGCTCCAATATTCCAAAACTGCGACTACGGCGTAGTGGAGGACTTATATAAAATAGTCCCGGCATTGATAAAAAGACTTAAATAACTGTTTGGATTTTTACCTCTTCTTCTCTCGCGCCGCTTGCCTCCACTACTACTAAATCTATCCCCCCGCCTGACACGGGATCTCTCTCAATCGCTGCTTTTATTGACCTAAGGGCTAGTCTCTTCGCCTCTTGTATAGACATATCTGGCCTATACTCAGAGTCTAGAAGCGCCACAGCTAATTTGGCACCTGTGCCCAACGCGGCGTAGTTGTCCTCAATTAAACTGCCCAGGGGGTCCATGACAATTAGTTGAGGCCCCTCTTCGTCGTAGCCCCCCACTAGGACTTCTGCAAAAAACGGCATGAAGCGCCGGCTGAACATAACCACTGAGAGTAGTTTAGCCATTGACCTCACCGTAGGCTTCTTTTTAATATCGAGTTCGTATGCCTTTGCGTTTATTTTCACTATTTTCGCCAGTGTCTGCATGTCGGCGATAATGCCGGCCGAGGCTATGGCTAATCTATCGTCTACTACAAAGACTTTCTTCCCCCCCTTGCTCAAGGTATAGAAGCCGTAGGATACTCTCTTCTCCGCCGCCAAAACTACGCCATCTTTTACTTTTATCCCCACTGCAGTGGCGCCGATGGCTAACTCCTCAGACATAGAAAGAGGCCACTCTAGGATTTATAAATGTTGAAACTTAAAAACTAAAGCACTCGTCTAAGAGGTGATTAAAGTCGACGGCTCCTACGGCGAAGGAGGCGGACAGATACTAAGGACATCTATAGCTCTATCTACCTTACTGGGAGTGCCAGTGGAGATATACAACATAAGGGCAAAGAGGCCTAACCCAGGACTACAGCCTCAACACCTCACGGGGGTTCAGGCGGCTGCGGCGTTGTCAAACGCAGAGATGGAGGGCGCGTTTAAAGGCTCGACTAGACTCATCTATCGGCCTGGATCTGTAAGATGTGGCGTGTTGAACATAGACATAGGCACTGCGGGCAGCGTCTCTCTAGTCATACAAACCCTCGGCCCCATACTGGCGTTGGCGCCTTGTCATATCAAACTAATAATAACCGGCGGCACAGACGTGGCGTGGGCCCCGCCAATTGACTATATGAGATATATCTTCGCCACGTTTCTCGAGAAACTAGGCGCCTCTATAAGAATTCAACTACTGAGGAGGGGGCACTACCCACGTGGAGGGGGTCAGGTGATTGTAGAGGCCAACCCAGCGGCGGTCTTGAGGCCAGTGGAGGCGCTGGAGTTCGGCCATTTGGAGAAGGTAGGAGGAGTCTCCCACGCAGTTAATCTCCCACGCCACGTGGCTGAGAGACAGGCGAAGGCCGCTAGAGAGACTCTGGCCGCCTATGGATACGACGCGGAGATTGAAATAGAGGTTAGAGACGACGGACTGGGGCCGGGCAGCGGCGTAGTGCTGTGGGCTAGGTCAACCGCTGGGCATACAGTGGGCGGAGACGCGCTTGGGGAGAGGGGGAAGCCGGCGGAGACAGTGGGCAGAGAGGCGGCGGAGAGGTTGTTAAAAGTGTTAAAGTCGGGCGCCTCTACTGACCCCCACCTCGCGGACATGGCTGTTTTATATATGGCACTGGCGCGGGGGAGAAGCGTCATTTCTACCTCTGAGTGGACCTCCCACCTAGAGACAAATATCTACATAGTGGAGAGATTTCTGCCAGTGAAATTCAAGACGTCCACCGTGGGGGGTAGGCATGTGATTGAAGTAGAGGGCGTTGGCTTCAGCCGCCGGACCTAAGTCTTCTGAATTTTTCAATAGCCACAGGTACGTAGAACTCTTTCAAAATTTTGTCTAGAGCCTCTTTTGTCCCACTACAGTTTAGAGTAGAGACGTACGCCACTGGTGAGAACCTCTCGCCTGCCCATTGGAGTTCTTCTTCAGTGGCTATGTCGGTCTTATTCACAATAGACACCACAGGCGTGGAGAAGGTGGACTTAATCTCTTCGTAGAGTTTAATCTGTATATCTCTGCCAAATCCCGAGTGGGGGGTCGGGTCGATAATAAAGACTATGACGTTTGCCAAATGGCGGAGCGCCAATATTGCTTGTCTCTCTATGGCGTTTCTCTCACTTAACGGCCTGTCTAGAAGGCCTGGGGTGTCCACCACTTGTACTCTGTCCCCCACGAGGTCTACGTGGCCTAGGTGTATTTGTTTTGTAGTAAAGGGATACTCCGCCACTTCAGGCTTGGCGGAGGATACACATTTTACAAAACTACTCTTCCCCACGTTAGGCGCGCCGGCTACAACAATTGTAAACAACTCTGGGTCTATTGATGGCAGTCTCCTCATCCAAGTCACAATTTCTCTCAGCCTCTCTAACTCTGGCCGTAGGTCTTCAATTAAGTCAATAACTCTGGCACGGTACATCTTCCCCACGTCGCGAAGCGCCTTTTTATTCGGGGCCGATCTAGCCGCCGTGATGGCCTCTTTTGCAATAGCCCTCACTGCAAGATAAGCGTTGCCTACTTTAGCCACGACGTGTTTATAATTCTGTACGCCAAATAAGACGTCAATTAAATCTCGGTAAAAGGGGTGTAATTTATCAAGAAAAGGCATGGCGAGAGCCATCTCTCTCAAAGTCGACGAGAGAGATTTGCCAGAGGCCACAATTTTCTTAATCTCAAGCCTCTTCTGTTTCACAAAGGCTGGCTCCGCAACAGACCCCCTCGCCTCCTCGCGGCTGTATACGGCTAAAAACATAGCCGTCAGTTCATCTGCTGTGTATACATAAGGCAGTTTTTTCTTATCTACAACCTCCACAGAAAGACGTAAAAATATGTATAAAAAAAATGACGTGATTGCCTTATTAACAGACTTCGGCACGAGAGACTACTTCGTAGCGGCGATGAAGGGGGTTATATACAAAATAAACCCAAAGGCCGTGGTTGTAGACATCACTCACGAAGTGCCTCCTCAAGACATAGCCACCGGCGCCTTTGTCTTAAGAGCTGTATATAAGTGGTTCCCACCTGGGACGGTGTTTGTAGCAGTAGTAGACCCGGGCGTGGGGACAGAGAGGGCGCCGCTGTTATTAAAGACGAAAAATTTCTACTTCGTGGGGCCCGACAACGGACTCTTGAGCCCAGCGGCTGAAGAAGACGGCGTAGAGGAGGCGTATTACATCACCTACAGACTGCCAGAGGTGAGCTACACATTCCACGGACGGGACGTATTCGCCCCAGCAGCGGCGTTGCTCTCGCTGGGAGTCCCCCCCGAGGCCTTGGGGAGGCGTGTAGAGACTTGGAGAAGAATAGAAATCCCAAAAGCCGCGGTGTCTGATAATGTGTTGTATACAGAAGTTGTGTATGTAGATAGATTTGGAAATGTATACACCTCTGCAAGAGAAGAGGTGTTTAAAATAGCCGAGAGAGGCTCGGACTTGTGTATAGAAACGCCAAGCGGCGAGTTAAAGATTAAATTTGTAGAGACGTATGGAAGGGCGTCCAGTGGAGAGACTGTGGCGTTGATAAACAGCGAGGGCTATTTAGAAATTGCAGTAGTGGGGGGAGACGCAGCCGGCAGACACGGCCTCAGGCCTGGCCACAAGTTAAAAATTAGAAAGTGTTAAAGACTTAGTGATGACCTTACGCCGCCGCTCAGAGATGTGAAGACGAAAAAATTTCTGAGGCCACTGGCTACGTGGGAGTCTCACAGCAGCCCCACGGGCCTCTCAACCCCCCGATTTATGTATACACACTCTTTTATACCTACTGAAGAAAAATTTATAAACTTATGAAAACTTCATTACGCCCCTAACCCGGCCATAGGCGCCGGTGATACGCCCGGACTCATCAGAACCCGGAAGCTAAGGCCGGCGCCGCGTGCGGGAGTACTGGGCTCCGCGAGGGCCCGGGAAACCGGCGTGCTGGGAGGGGGCTTCTAAGGCGCGTTGTATACTCTTACATTCTCTATTGCCACTATCGACATTTCAAAATTCCAAACTGTGGCGGGGGCCCCTCTCTGTATTGAAAACCGGCCTGTTGCCATTAGGTAGCCTCCGCAAAATATGTCGACGCGGAGATCTGTGGCCGGAGTCTGGATTAGCGACAGCGCCCCGTCTGAGTATATGGGCTGGAAGAGGTAGACCCACCTGCCGCCGCTCTGTGTGTCGACAACTCTGGCGTAACACCCCGCCTCGGCTCCTCTGACCACAATTGCGACGGGGTAGACCCATGTCCTAATCGCCTTATTTATCGGCGACCCTAGTTCTATCAAATCGCGCTCCACAGCGCCGTCGTATATCCAAATGACTTGTCCAGCCGCCACATCTCTAACAGTGGCGGCCCCCCACGCCACTCTCAACACGTACCCAGGCCCCCAGGGCAGATTATATAACAACTTGCCATCTACTATGTACGAAGCCGCGGCTATCCTCCCCCCGCTGTCGAAAACCACAGCTGTTCCAAAAGAAAGAGGCCTCCCATTCCAGTCCAGGACGTCTAGCCCCAAGACAGAGGCTGCGGCTAAGAGGAGAAAAACCCACATCATATAGAGGCAATGACCTTAAGATAAATACTATTGCTGAAAAAGTATTTAAATAAAAACGTCGAGAAAAATATGACTGTGATTATTTATTT
>CAMLLK010000031.1 GCA_946480885.1 uncultured Thermoproteales archaeon | reverse complement strand
ATACGCGATAACCGTTCGTGACTGGAGTTCAGACGTGTGCTCTTCCGATCTACTAGCTACGTTCTGGATAGCTTTCTTCTCTCTTGGAGCCACGGCAGGCTACTTAATACATAGACGGGGGGTTTTATACACATGAAGTCTGTACAGTTGGTAAAATTCGGCGACGCATCTGAAGCTCTCCGCGTGGTAGATCTACCAGACCCAGCCCCCGGACCTGGGGAAGCCCTCGTAAAGATTGAAGTAGCCGGCGTATGTGGCCGCGACCTAGTAGTGAGAAGAGGCGCCTTTCCCCACGTCAAGCCTCCAATTGTGCCCGGACATGAAGGCGTTGGGAGAGTTGTCGAGGTGGGGGCAGGGGTTGAGAAAGACTTAGTAGGTAGTAGAGTATTTCTCTCATCTATATACGACGGCGTTTGTCACTACTGTCGGAGAGGCTATGAGAATTTATGTAAAAACGCAGAACTGCTGGGGGAGAGTAGAAATGGAACATATGCAGAATATGTAGTACTACCTGCGAGATTTGTCCATCCCTTCCACGGCGTTGAGCCAAAGGCCGCGGTGACTGCCACTTGTCCACTGGCGACTGCTGTATATTTATTGAAACATATTGACGTAGAGGGGAGGCGTGTTTTAATAATGGGGGCCGGCGGCACCGGCGTGTATATAGCCCAACTGGCTAAATTACGAGGCGGCGAGGTATACGTCTCGACTAGGTCACTGGAGAAGAAAAAAGTTTTAGAGAGTTTAGGAATACGCACGGCAGCCGAGGGGGACAAAGACTTCGAAGTGGTGATAGACACAGTGGGCGCCCCCACTATAGAAAAGGCGCTGCGGCTAGTGAAAAGAGGGGGTCAAGTGGCTGTGATCGGCAACGTTACGGGGGAGAAAGCCACAATTAGCCCAGCCTTGATTATTCTAAAACAGCTAAAAGTTTTTGGAACTATGGCCTTTAGGCCTTGGGATGTGTACGAAGCGCTGGATTTATTAAAGAGGGGGTTGGTGAAGCCGATTTATACAGAGTATAGACTTGAAGATGCTGCAAAGGCGCATTTAGACATGGAGAGAGGCGCCGTTGTGGGCAGAGCTGTGTTATTAATTTAGCCAAGGGCTTTGTATCTAATTGTATATAAATCTCCGCCGTATGTTTTTTTAATGTACGCACCTGAGCGTATACGCCGTGTCTATATCATAACTGTTGAATACGCCGGCGTCGCTAAAGTGGGGGGCTTAGGAGAGGCCGTAAGGCAGTACGCAGTGGGCCTTTCTAAAAGAGGCTACGACGTGACAGTACTAATGCCAAGTCACGGAAGACATCTAGACCCCTCTAGAGGCTTTAATTTATACCCACTTGAGTTTTATACATGTGGCGAAAGAGTGGGAATAGACGGGGGGAGGTATCCATATTGCTTAGGGGCAGAGTTGGCATTTCTCGAGGGGGTAAAGGTAGTGTTGTTTAAAGGCTTGGACTACGCCACGGGGCATGTATTCGACAGGTGGGGAGTTTATGAATATATAGAGGAAAAGGCGGCCCTTTTGGCGAGGGGAGTAGCCGCCTTTGTGGAAAAGTTCGGCCTACCCGACTTAGTACATATTAATGACTGGCCTACTGTTCTAGCAGGCGTGGCTGTAAAAGACTTAGCTGAGAGGTGGGGAGTGGCTCTCCCCGTGGTGTTTACAATACACCTCTCTTGGGACTACTCATTTCCTTGGCACTACGCCGAGTGGGCAGGCTTGAAGGACAGAGACCACTTAGTGTGGAGAGTGTGTTGTCATCAATGGGAGCGTTATAAAACTGTGTGGGACGGGGCGTGGGGCAATGTGGAGAGATTTGGCGTAGTTGAGGCCGACGTCGTCTCGACAGTCAGTTACGGCTACTTGGAGGAGATTTTAAAAAAACATGGGCACTGGCTTAGAGACAAGACTTGTGTAGTTTACAACTCTACAGACTGGAGTTTAGACGAAGTGAGAGACGTGTCTCTCAACGACAGATGGCAGTTGGTAAGAGAGGTAGAGAAATACGGCGTTGTGGGCGGGCTTGATGGAGGTGGGGAGTTATACTTGGCGGCTGGTAGGTTGACATTTCAAAAAGGCTTTGACGTGGCGTTAAAAGCTCTTGACTACGCCCCCTCTGCCCGTTTGTTAATTCTCGGCGTCTCGGCGGGGGAGTGGGAGTATGAAGAATACGTCATGAGGCTAGTAGCCGAGCGAGGGGGGAAGGCCGCGTTGACCAAGGCCAGGCTCCCGCAGAGGTTGTATAAAGCACTTCACTACGTGGCAAAGGCGTTAGTTATGCCGTCAAGATGGGAGCCTTTCGGCATCTCTGCAATAGAGGCCATGGCGTTGGGGACTCCAGTAATTGCATCAAAGACCGGTGGTCTGCCGGAAGTAGTGGGAGAAGTGGGCGTCTTAGTAGATGTAGATGACGTGAGAGGTCTTGGCGAGGCGTTAGAAAAAGTGGCGAGTGGTCTGTATAAACTACCCCCTAGAGAATATATAGTGCAGTACGTCAACCAGAGGTTTAGGATAGAAAATACTGTAGAAATGCTTAGACAATGTTATGAA
The DNA here is from genome assembly GCA_946480885.1 of uncultured Thermoproteales archaeon. The sequence goes on along the minus strand of CAMLLK010000031.1, from coordinate 5,344 downwards.
AAGGCACGTACTTACGCATATTTTAGGGCCTCTACGAGTTAAAATTTTTATTTTATCCACAATATTTTTCATGGTTAGAGTTGCAATAATCCCGGTGGGCGGCGAGGCTGTGAGACTCAGGCCGCTCACCGTAGAGACGTCTAAAGCAATGGTGAGGTTTTTAAACAGGCCGTTGGTAGAGCTTTCTATTCTACATCTGGCTCAGCAAGGAGTGAGGGAGTTTTACTTCGGCGTGAGGGGGTATCACAACTATAAAGACATCTATGATTACTTCAGAGAGGGGAGTTGGTTCTCGGCTAAGTACGGCACAGAGGTTAGAATCCGCTACATGCCTCGGGTAGACACACGTGGAAACGCAGAGGCTGTGTTAGCCACATTAGAATACTACGACATAGAAGAACCTGTATTAGTAATACAAGGAGACAACGTCTTTAGACTCAACGTAGAAGAGATGTATAAACTACATATTGCAAAAAAGGCGTTTCTCACAATAGCTCTTAAAGAAGAGTTAGGAGATCTAGTGGAGTACGGAGTTGCGGCAGTTGACGAGGATTTACGTATTTTAAAATTTGTAGAGAAGCCTAAGAAGAGAGAAGAGGCGCCTAGTAATTTAGTAAACACAGGTCTCTACTTACTCTCTGAAGATTTTAAAAAATTCTTCCAAGGAGAGGTGGGAAAGAAACTATACGAAGAAGGCAAATTAGACTTTGGCGGCGACGTAATTCCGTCTATAATTGAAAACGGTCTTCCCGTGTATGGATTTATAACCAAAGACTATTGGTTCGACGTAGGGTCGCCTGAACGTTATCTAAAAGCAATATACTATTTATTGGGGTATTTATCCTCAGCCGAGCTAGAGGCCGATGAAATAGCGCCGCGCGTATATGCACAAGGCACGAGCGAACAGTCAAAATCTTTGAAGTCAAAAATAAGTGACGACATTAGACGCAACGTTATTAAAATAGAGGGACCTGTGTTGATTGGAAGACATGTACAAATAGGGCAAGACACCTATATAAAAAACTCAGTGATAGACAACTACGTGATAATACGTGAAAAAAGCAAAATTGAAGACTCCGTCGTGATGGATAGATCATATATTGAAAAAGGCGTAGTAATACATCGATCAATTATAGGGCGTCATGTACACATAAGAGAGGGGGCAATTATAGAAGACAGCGTATTGGCAGATGACGTATCTGTAGGAGAGGGGGCATATTTAAAGAAGGTGAAGGTATGGCCACACAAAAAAGTAGAAAGAGAGGTAAAACTAGAGGGGTTTACAGTTATTTAAATAATTCAAAACCGCTAGCACGATAAAAATAGCCTCCTCTGTCCTAATCGTCTCAGTGCCTTGGTTTGGCACAAAGTTTATCAACTCGGCGGGGGGCTTAACACCTGCCTCTTGTAGAATTTCATCAACCCCCCTCCTAGGCCCTCCAAATACCACAAGCACCTCCCCACTTGTCTTGAGTCGAGTCTGACACACAGACCTCCCCTCTTTCCCAGTTAACACCACTGTGTCAAATCCCCTGAATAGTTCGTCGATTTGTCTCACCTCTACTTTATACCCCCAATACGTCGGCGGCGGGCCTTGATATATAGAGGCCCTGTATGTGTCTGGTCTGGCAGTGGGGGCCTCAATTCTAACCAAAAGCCTTGACCCCACCGGGCGGGGCCTTGGGACTTTGGCGTATTTACCACCCCCTATATATACTATGGAATAGTACCCGTCCCATCTCTCCACTATGCCCTCTCTAATCTCCCCTACCCTCGGCTCGGGGTCCACTACGTGACTAGGGATTTTAAGAGGTGGCAGTAGTCCAGCAAGTCTTAATCTACTGTCTAGTTTATAAATCCTCTTTCTTAGATATGGAGGAGTGGCTAAATACTCAAATATTTTTTTCATTAAATCTACGTCGTCCCAATTAGTCCTTCCATAGAGATATATAATAATTTTCTCAACTTTAAAAACTGCCGCAGCCCTAGCGATATAGCCTAGTTTACGTATTTTACTAGCCTCGTCCGGGGCTTCAAAGAGAACGTCGTGAGGTATCGCTATTGAAAACACCTATTTCTTTTTCTGCTTCTCACTCTTTTTATCCTCTTTCTTTTTCTTTTCTTCCTCTACCTCTATGCCCAATTTCTTGGCTTCTTCTTCAGTAGTCATAAATAGAGACGTCCTTTGTCTACCGCCCATGTTGTGGTTATTTCTACGGGGTTTATTAACTTACTGCCCTAGTAGTTGTTTAAGACCTGGGTACATGTCCATAATCTGTTCCCTCGCCAAAATGGCGTAATATTGCAAGGCGATTTCTACTAATAATATCAAACCCACGCCGCTGCCCCAAACTCCTAATATATTCCCCAAAGCCGCAAACGACCCAGCTATGAAGCCGCTTATTATAGTCAAGGCGTTGATAGGCCTCTCTAATATCTTGGCCAACACTTTCTCGCTCTGTCTAAAACCGGGCACATGTAGTTGAGATCTAGTGAATTGTCTATCTTGGTCTTCTTCATTAATGCAAGCTAGTTGTACCCAGATCCACGCAAAAGCAATCGCTAAGGCAACATAAAGGACGTAGTGAAGTATTACGTAGTGTAGCTGAAAGAAATCTCTATGTGGTAAGAAGATTACGTTTACAATTGTTTGTACCACTGGGTTGCCATGGTAGAATGGTAGAAGTAATTGGCCTATTAATAGAAGTGAGTACGTCGTAAATATTATGGGCAGTACTGAGACGTATACAAACTTTAGCGGTATGGTGAATTTAATCCCTCTGTATTGTCCGGCAGCCACTGGTATATTCACTTTCATCATTTCTAAATATAGAATTATGTACGCCAACAAAACAGTAGCCACGAGGCCAAAAATATCCGGTAGGTAAGTCACTCCCCCTTGGCCAGGCAGTTCTACAGGTCTATTCACTAAGGCGACTAATTGTGTAATATCTCCTTTTGACACTAAGTCGTACATGGCGACTCCTAAAGCTGGTAGAAGGCCGACGATATGAGAAACTCCGTCTACGTCTACTACTACATCCCAAGAGAATAGACTGAGAAATATCTGTTTAGCGACGCCTAGAAATATTATAAGACTTATGGCACTGCCCAACCCCCAGCCTTTAGACATTATGTCGTCTAACAATATGATTATCAATGTCGCAATTAACAACTGTATAATTATCAATACACCCGCTAAGGGAGAGACCGGCGTCAACATCCCCCCTAACACGTACGCTAATGCCTCAACTAAGGCGATGCCTAGAGCAAGCCACTTAAGTAAAAGAGTAAACTTTAGTCTATCTTCTCGTTTATTTAAGTCTAGTTTTAGAATTCCAGAAAAAGCCAAAACCTCTAGTAATATGCCCGCTATAACTATCGGGCCAATCCCTAGGTGCGCCAATGTGCCGTAGGCCATGCCGAAAATAATAGATAACAACTGTTGCACTTGTGGGACGCCAACTTCTTGTTTATGAGCCACTCCGTACAACGGCGTTATTGTCATCAATACGTATACTGTAGCTACTATGAAAGTCCAGAAGAGTCTACGAGACAGTGGGAGTCTTCTCTGAGGTCTCGATACAGTGGGAAGAATCGTAAGAATACTAACACTCATTATAGCCGGACTCCTACCACTCTCACCTCCCCACCTGCTTTTTCAATTTTTTCCACGGCCGACCTGCTAGCCGCTGGAGTATAGACTACAATAGGTATATCGACTTCGCCACCACCTAATAGTTTATTATAGCCCAGTTTTACTAAATGTACTACATACCTCCCCTCCTCTTCTATTACTTTTCCCTCTTTTTTCATTTCTTTAATTACTTCGACAAGTTTACCCACGTTTATAGGTCTCCATATCATTCCTCTTGGTTGTTTAAAGCCATGTTTTCCGTAGAAAGGCCAACCCGTCCCGCTCTCGCCGTATTTCATTACCAATGACCATTTATGTTTATGAAATCCGACCATTCCCTTGCCACCTGAGCTTCCGCTCTTCCTATGTTGCCCCACTCTCCCCCATCCATGTGTTCTACTTCCACGTCTGTATTTAATATTGCGTTTAAAACGACGCACCATACTAAACCCCCTCTAATCGACCTAATTTAAATTTTTCTATCTTGGATATCCAAATTTTTTCAAAGTCTCTGGAACTCTGTAAGCCAAGGCCGCCGCCCCCACGGCCACTTCATCGTCGCCGAACGATGCTATTGTTATTTCAGGCTCTCTTACGCCTAAATATTGTCTCAACATATGGGGTAGTTCATTCTCAATGATGTCCCAATTACTTAAAGCCACTGAGCCGCCGACTATAAGCAACTCGGGGTCATAGGCTGCGATGACAGTAGCTAAGCCCGCTGCCAATGCTTGTAACCATGTTTTAACAAATCTCTTTGTCTCTAAATCATTTTTTCTATATAGATTAAAAATATCTACTGGATTTTTCACATCTCGACCTGTTTCTTCTTTGTAAAAAGTAGTGAGGTGGGCACCGCCTACATAGGCCTCGAAGTGGCCTCTACCACCACATCCACACAGTCTGCCCTCCCTAAAGTTGATCACTGCGTGCCCAAGTTCGTGCGCATTGCCGTCTTTTCCAAGAATCAACACCCCGTTGACAATTGCGCCAACTCCCACACCTGTAGAGATAGTGACGTAGACAAGATTCTCTACGCCGTGTTTAAAGACGTATTCGCCCCAGACAGCGGCGACGCAGTCGTTGGCGACAACTACTGGCCTATTTAATTTTTTCAAAGGCTCGACTAGTGGAAAACTACGCGAAGGCGAGTTGGGAGAGTTCACAACCCAACCTTTTCTGAGATCTAGTGGACCTATAGACCCCACCCCCACGGCTTTAAATTCCCAGTTGGCTACAACTTCTGCTATTTGAGACAGCGGATCTTCAGTAGTTCTAATCTTTATCCTATTGTATAATCTACCGTATTCATCTATAACAACGGCGCGTGTCCAAGTAGCGCCTACGTCAATTCCAAGATATTTAGACATAGATAAGAGACTCTACTGTCCTTAAATGCATAGCGACATAATATATAGGGCTATATACTCACTATATAAATAAATATTTTTAAATAGTTTAGTAGAAGTCGTACATGGCCTATACATCCGGCGTTTATATCACAAACGCCTTTCTCTAAAATACTCTCTTTACTATAAGACGGGGGGTTGAGTTAGGCGGATTTCCGCCAGAGCTATACGACATTTTGTCTAAGCCACAGCGTTTTAGTTGTAAATATTCCAGTGAAAACAGGGGGCGGTAAGATACAGTTTTTCGAGGGTTATCGTGTTCAGCATAGTGATGTTTTAGGGCCTTTTAAAGGTGGTA
>CAMLLK010000030.1 GCA_946480885.1 uncultured Thermoproteales archaeon | reverse complement strand
CCAGAAGTCTGACAGAGGGGTAGACTTAAAATACAGCCGTGAGGAAAACCCCACGCTCAGACCTCTTGAAGAGGTCTTGGCGAAGTTAGAGGGGGGCTACGACGCTCTTGTCTTTAACAGCGGGATGGCCGCCATTTCGACAGTCTTTTTCTCTTTTCTAGACTCTGACAAGACTGTTTTGACTACAATGGAGGCATATGGGGCGACGCTTAAACTTCTCAACTCTATGTCAAAATTCGGCGTACGTGTCCGAAAGGCCTTTCCCGACACTGACGTCTTTATAGAGTTTTTAAAGTCGACAAGACCCCATTTCGTCTTTTTTGAAACTATCACAAACCCCATGCTTAGAGTTCTAGACTTGGGAGAGGTGGTAAAAACTGCAAAGGACTTGGGGGCTTTTGTAGTTGTAGACAATACATTCGCCACGCCTGTCTTAACTACGCCGATTAAATACGGCGCAGATATTGTAATACACTCTACTTCAAAATACCTAGCTGGACATAACGACGTAATTGGCGGCGTAGCTGTGGCGACTAGCAAAGAACAAGTTGACGACATATGGCACTGGCGGGCGATGTTGGGAGGAATTATGCAGCCATTTGAGGCCTTTCTAACTCTCAGAGGTGTGAAGACTTTATTTGTGCGGTTTGAGAGACAATGTAAAAACGCCTTGGCTGTGGCTGAGTTTTTATCTGAACATAGTAAAGTGGCTGAGGTGATTTATCCTGGTCTGTCTAGCCACCCGCACCATAGTCTAGCGAGGCGTCTCTTTGGCGACAAATTCGGCGCTGTAGTCTCTTTTAGAATCAGGGGGGGACGTGATGCGGTATTTAAATTTTTTAAATCTCTTAAGTTAGTGATGCCGAGCCCAAGTCTCGGAGGTGTTGAGAGCATAGCCACGTACCCAGTCGCCAGCGCGGCGTCGCCAATTCCAGAAGAAGATAGAAAGGCTCTGGGGATAACAGAAGATTTAATAAGACTGTCTGTGGGACTGGAAGACCCCCAGGACATAATTGAAGACTTGGCTCAAGCCTTGGCGTGAGTATTTGTGTAAAGTGTAGAGGGAGGAAATTTCTCTGCGGGCTTTCGAAATGTCCCGTTGTCGATAGGCTTAGAGTCTACACCATAGCCTGGAGATACGCAGCTAGAGGCGAGGTGTACGGCTCCACTCCCCCCGCGGCGGTGGTGGGCGAGAGTGGGTGGCCGAGAGTGAGAGTGTACATCGGCGAGCCACCTGGAGTATTTGGACAAGAGGCTCGTAGATACGACGCACCTGATGCGCTGTGGGGCCTCTCCCTGGAGGAGATAACGAGGCTAAGGAGTTTTTTAGTGTTTGGAGTGAAGACAGTCTCTAGGCCGTGGGACTTGGGGGATTTGGCCTACGCAGCTGTGTCTAGCAGTCCAGTAGACGTTGAGATGAAGTTGTCGAAGACGCCAAGCCTCGAGTTGAGATTTGACCTTTTTGAAAAGCCCATGGGTCCTAGGGCACCTCTTGAGAGAGTTAGAGTTGTGGGGAACCCCTCTATCTACCCGAAGCTAGATAGAATTATCCACGATGACGTCAAGGCGGGAGACGCCGTGGTGGAGTTGTATAAATGGGGGGTGGATATATACACAATACAGAGGGCCATGTCTCTAGGCCTTTTGGGGAGGCAGAGGCGGAGGAGGCTAGTGCCAACTAGGTGGAGTATCACAGCTGTAGACACCATAGTTGGCGACTGGTTGGCGCAGAGAGTGAAGTACCTTGACGAAGTGGTAGAGGTGTTGTACGGCTATGGGGAGTATTTAGACAATTCGTACTTAGTAATTGTGGCGCCGGGCCCCTTGAAGTTTGTATATTTAGAGAGGTGGGTCTCTTCTTCAGAGGTCACAGAGGTTTTTGTAAAAGAGGATTTGAGAGGGAGGCGGAGTTTATTAGACGGCGGGTTTGAGGCGGCTAGAGTAGCAGTCTTAGAGAAACTAAAGGCGGCAGGTCGTCGAGGCACTGTGGCAATTGTTAGAAAAATCGGCCCTGGGTATTATACCTCTGTGGGGAATTGGCAAATTAGAGAAACTGTGAGAAGAATTGTGTTGAAGCCTCTCGACGAGCAATATGGCGAGTATGTAAAAAAAGTGGGGGTGGACCCCCTCGGGTTGATAAAGAGAGAGGGGAGACTTATCTAATATACAAGACGCCGTCTGGTGTACTCCCCACCGTCAGCCTCCCGCTAGTCTTTAAAATCTCTGCCTTTGTCTTAGGTACATATAAGCCGCAGCTTAGGTAGACGTAGTCCCCCACCTCTACTACTTTAAATCTGCCGTATACCACAACTTCGCTGCCGGGGTTCTCTAACACCATCTTGGCGGCGACACAAGGCGCAGGTGTGGCGGAGAAATTTGTCAACATGGCGACGTAGGTGCCCAAGGCCGCGGCGGCCAACGCCGTCACAGCAGCTACGTACAAGACGTCGTCTATCACGGCCTAAAGCGACAAGTCAAATTTAGGACTCTGTAGGAGATACCTGGAGGGGCTTTTAAGTCGCCACAAGTCACTAACCCACTGAATCTATACACGGGGGCGGGGTCTCCAGCCTCGGCGTATTTATACGCCTCTGGCCAGTAGAGATATATAGAAGAGAGATCTGCCTTTGAATACTCCACCGGCTTTAAAAAAGACAGTGCGGCGATGGCCATGCCCAGTAGGATTGGTATAAACACTAACTCGGTTCTCATGTCCTCGGCGTAGCGCCAGTGGAAAAAGTTTAACAAACTAACACTAGCCTAATTCTAAACCTAAGGCCGTCGTATATGTATGTGCTCTCCACCACCTCTGGTTTAAAAAAATCCACTGTTTTGCACGGGGCGTAGTAGTGAGTGAGTACCACCTCGCCGCCGGCTTCTGAAATCCACGGAGTGACTAAGGCACATCTCTCAAACACCACAGTGTTGTTGTTAGGCGTATACGTCTTATTTAGAATTGGCAAGATAGATGGACAACTCCCCACAGCTAGTGTATACAACGGCGGCGTGTGGCCCGGCTCATCTACTAGAATCCACCGCCCCCCTATCTTTTTATAGTAGACTACGTAGTGACTCAACGCGTATACGTTGTTAGATTTATACAACGCCTCTGCGGCCACTGCCTTAGCTAAGTGTGGAAGGTCTGACGGCTGTATTGACATGAGACTTACTGCCACCGCCGCCGTCGCCGCGACTGCCGCGGCGACGTAGAGTAGATATCGTAAAGTTAACATGTCCCGTGTATTAAAACCATAGACGTGTGTAGGCGGCTGCTTAACGTAGGCCATGTCTTAAAGAAAAGCCGTGGTTTTGGCCTCCAGATCTCCGCCGTGTTTCTAACCTCTACGCTATAGCTGACTAACGGCAGCACTAACACGGGGTCCCAGGGGTATATCATAGAGACGTTAAGCACAACACATCTCCCATTTATTACTGTCTGGAGCGTCCATGTACCATTGCGTCGTAAATAAAACGCATAGCCCGCCACCGGCCCCTCAGCTGTCACTTTAACTAAGTGGAAGCCCCCAGACCTCTCTATTGTAAACACAGGCTCTGTATATCTCTCTACAATCTTCACCTCTCTGAATAGACTCAACACGCCCCAGAAGTCTCCCCAAGCGGCTAGTTGTGAATATTCGCCCCGGGGGACGCATCTAAAGCCCCACCAACGGCCTCCTTCCCCCAGGGCGTTTAGCCCGTGGAAATATGGAATCTTCGCCAAGTACATATACGCCGTGGTGTTTAAAAACGCAGATGTAAATCTCTCCGGCGCCGGGGTGACTATCTCAAGTCTTAGAGAGACGTCGTTAGATATAAACACTACGAATTCATACGCCCCCCGCCCCACCTCTTCTACAACAACTCTTACAGGCCCCGTCCAATTAAGAGGCGCAATATATATAGGCCTCGCGCCGATGTCTAGCCGTTGGCATGGAGATAGCGGCCTGTATTCAATATGCCACCCAGGCCCTACGTAGACGCCAGAGAAGGGAGTCCATACTCTCCTCACCTCCGCCAGGGGCTGGCTTATATTTAATACATACATCTCCATGTCTGGCTTTAACACAACGCCGCGTTCTACATATACGCGCACTGAGGCCTCGCGTTTTTCTCCAGTGTAGATTAGTAGAAATATATAGCCTGCGCCGGATAGAACTAAGTCCGGCACGGGGGGTGGGGCCGGCCCCCATGCAACAGCCCGATATGTGAGACACATGGCTGAGTCACAAACTGTCGCCGGTACGACGTAGAGTAGCCACGGCCCAGTGCTGTTCGACACGGCGGATGCAGCCCCCATGGGCAGCGCGTCTGTCCAACCCGCTGGGTGTTCAACTCCGCCGTCCACTCTTTCGTATACATAATCGTAGAAGGGGCCGACTGCGGTAGAGTGTAAATGCTGCCTCCTCCCACTAGTGGTATTTCTATACTGCGCTACTCCATAGACTTCGCTAATTAAAGATACGCGGTGGGGCGGCGGCACTTCACATATCTCTGGGACGTCGAAGTCTCCAGTTTCTGAGTTAAACGCCCAGACTCTAAGCCTATAGGTGTGCCAAAAATACAGAACGGGGTCTCCCACTACTAAATTCATAAAGTCTGAGAAGCCCCCTACTCCACATCGACGGGGCGTTTTCACAACCATCCAGTCTATTAAGTTGATTTTTGTAATTGGCCAACCCGCGCCGCGCGGCCCCACTCTGGCGTATCCTACCCAAGTCCCATTTACTTTTGTAAATATATGTTGTGTAGAACGGCATTTAAACACCTCGCTTGGCCACTGTCTACACGGATCAGGCGGCGAGTACCAAGCAGTCACTACTCTAGACCAGCTCTTATCCACGGCTATGGAAAAAAGGGCGAATTTCACGCCGTCGTTGACGACAACGACGTCTCTATGGCTATACCAAAGCTTCCCACGGGCGCCGGGTTCTTCGTAGTTTATCAATTCGCCGACTCTATCCACCGCCCTTAGATAGGTGGCAGGTCTAGCGCCTATCCATACGTCGCTAAGTCTCCATAAAACCGCCGCAGATAGTCTAACTACAGACCCTAGAGGCATTAAGACTACAACTCCCTCGCTGTTGATAAATCGATAGCCCCCGACGTCTACAGATATCCAGGGCTTTAACACATTGCCAGACCTATACGCCACCGCCGCCATTGTTATATTCCACACCCACCCCTCACCAACCCACGTGGAGTTGCCCCCCACGTCGATTATAAACGCCTCGGGGGGCTGTAGAGGTATATAACCCCCTCTAAAAGCCACTACACGTGTTATATAGAGAGGCACAGACTTGGGGGGGTAGGCCACTACTTCGCCCCACTCTAGAGGCTCAGCTATAATTTCTACACTAACTCTACGTAAGTAGGCGTCTCCGCCGAGATCTGTAGACAACGGCGTATTTCTATATGTATAGTAGTAGGGGTTGGGCAACGTGGCGTTGACGCCGTGGAAAGAGACAGTAGAGCCGGCGTCGACTCCATTTACTCTCAACGCAGTCCAGCGGCGAGTGTCGTGTGAAAGCTGTACGAAATTATTCTCTCTATACGGCTCACAGACAACATCATTGTGCTCAACTCTGAGGCTTCTACACACTCCCCCAACGTGATACTGCACCGGCTGTGACACTCTAATAGCCAGTCTATCGCGTCTATTCACATCCCCCCTCCCTACAGTAAATCTAACCATTACGCTTTCTCTCGGCGGCTCTCTCACCACTACGTTATAATACAACTCTCTCACTAGAGCGCCGTCGTATCTATACTCACATCTATACCGGTCTAACTCCCATATCTCTCCGGCTTTAAAGTGATTCAGCGTCAATACGTACTCTAAGTCTCTGTCCCAAAGTACAGACTTTAAACGAGCCGCGGCTTTCACTTCCCGGGCTTGTATAAAACCCAAGCCCCAGGCCTCTAAACTCTCGCCTTTGTATACTACAACTGGGGCCTCTCCTCCGAGAAGTGGACCGACTGAAGAGAAGGAGAACGAAATCTCTACGTCTACAGTGGTGTCGACAGTGATTGTGTTGACTTTTGTACAACTCACTGTCCACTGCCCCCAAACCACTAGAGCCACTAGAAGTATGAGTAGTGTCTGACTCCTCATGGAGGACTGTGTCTAAAGAGGGAAAAATTTTCAACACGGCTTCGGCAGAGTTATTAACTATGACTACTGTGTTTGACTCCTTCGTAACAACTAAGTGGAATCCATAGGGGGTAGTCAACTAAGTAGACCCCCAACGCGTCTCGAGGCGCTATGATGTATATCGTCGTAGTTTTAGATGTAGTGTTGTACACCATAAATCTCTCCACTTTTAAAAGGTGGTCCCCCTTGGTGAATAGAAAATAGCGACGTATTGTCTCATTGTTGTACAAAACGGCGTATGTCTCCACCCACGCCAGTGGGTCGATAGAGTGTCTAAATTTAACTACATATATCGTAGCTGGTTCTCCGCTTGGGAAGGCACCAGGGATACATTTTTCTACATAAGCCTCCACTTGGTACAAGACGTTTTTTACCAAGCTGGAGAGCCTCGCCCCCCTCGGAGCGGCTAGTGTGAGACTAGACCCGTTGGGCAGTGTGAAATTAACCCACTCCGCCCATACGACGTTGACTCTATTCTTAAACAACGTGAAGTTAAACACTACGGCGTCGGGGGTCTGTACGACGTCTTCTAACTCCCACTTGGCCTTGTATAACCGCTCGGCCACGTCTATCGTGTAGACACTGGGAGTGTGTAGAGAGGCGTATAGGACAGCCCACGCCACTATTATGACTGAGACTACGCCGAAGGCGAGAGACCACATATCACTCCGTTAAGACGCTCTGTCCAACGACGGGCTGTGTGCCGTCGCATGAGACGTAGGCCACTCCGTTGATTACCCATATGTACATCGTCTCTCTACACTTGACAACTTCGCCATGCCTAAGAGGCGTGTTTATTAAATAGGCCCAGGCGTAGACTGCCACCGCCCGTCCCCCTCCGTCGATTAAATACGCCTTGTCTAACTGTATCACTTTGTAAACCCCCGGGAGTTTGTAGACACAGTCTGTACAAATGGGGACGTAGAAACGCCCCTCCCATGTGTTTAAAAAACTGGCGACTATAGCCGCAGTCATTGCCGCAAGCCCGGCGAATATAAGCACGTCTCTTATGAACATACGTATTCAATCAATAACCACCTCCCTCTTGAAGTGAGGCCCTTAGGCGTACATCCCTCCACTTCTCTTACATCAAGAGGTGGGGGGCACCACAGACCTGTATAGGGGTCGTCGCCAATTTTTACAGACGGCTCTGTTAATAATACACAATCGTAGCCGCCTGGATAGACTCTGAAGACAGCCACTAATCTCCAAGTAGGCGGAGTCTCTATCTTGTCGCCGTGTTCAACTACTATTAAGTCAAAGCCGTCTCTCTTAGAGACGTTGTAGACATAGAAAACTCTAGACGGCGTATCTTCTGAGGGGGCGTGTGGAGAAGCCACAGTTTTCGTATAGAGAAACGGAGAGAGAGAGGCGGCTGTGAAGAGGAGAAGTGTTGAAAAAGCTGTGAAAAAAACTACGGCGGCCACTACGTCCTCCATACCCCCCTTCTCCTCAGTATTAATAAAGCCGCAGCTGCCGCAGCCCCGGCGACTACTACAATAAAAATATCAAACCCACCCCCCTCTGTCTGGAGTTGTAGATACATACTCTTCCACTTCTCAGCCTCTATAGAGGCCTCTATTAGTCTCCCCTCGATCTCTTCTAACTGTCGCCTAGCCGCCTCCAGCTCTTTTCTCGCCTCTTCTAACTGACGTCTTAAGTATTCAGACTCTCCCCTAGCCGCCGCTAAGTTTGTCTGGAGGAGTCTAATCGCGCTATCTCTCTGAACAAGCGCCTCGCGTAGATTCTTAATGGTCTCTTCTAAAGCGGCTACTTTAGCCTCTGTCTGTCTCAACGCAGCCGTG
>CAMLLK010000029.1 GCA_946480885.1 uncultured Thermoproteales archaeon | reverse complement strand
TTTGAATATTGCAACTTTGACTCTTGTTGGATATACAATAGAGGGAGCTATTTTAATAACACTATTCGTAGTGATAGCCGACGTCTTAACTCCAGAGGACAACTTGACAATTCCTCCGGCCGCAGCAGCTGGATCCTACCTATCTCTTCTCCTGTAGAAAATCCTCTCTACTCTAACGCCTAGTCTTTTTGCAGCATTTGTCAACCCACTGTCGTCTGTTATTAATACACAACCTTTTTCTAAAGCCAAAGCCAAGACAGAGGCGTCAGCTATAGAGAGGTCTTTAAACTTATTCAATAACTCATCTATCTTCTCTCTACCCACGTCTACAACTACGACGTTGACTACTTCAACAAGAGCTCTAGAGACTGGGTCTTTCAACTCTTCTATGACTTGCGGAGTGGTGTACAACACACCTTTAAATAGTCTAACGTCATGTCCATGGATAAATGCAGAGGCGTCTAGTACATAACACATAACTACACGCTTCTCAATCTTTCAAATACTCTATTTAGAAAATTAAACTCCCCCACCACCGCCAGTTTTAGCCTCCTGTCCCCACGCCTAATTTCAAATTCTCGACTAATGGAGTTAATCCTCCCGTCGCATACCAACACAGAGTCCTCCCGCGTCTCTACTAACACACGTGTTGTGCTTAACACAAACGGTCTTAAGAACGACGTATATGGAGCGATGAAGGATATGACCACCACTGGCGATTTATAATCAACTACAGGTCCAAAAGTAGATATTACATATCCAGTAGTCCCCTGGGGAGTGGAGACTATGACTCCATCAGCTCTACCCACTAATTCGCCCTCCTCTGTTACAATTTTAAAAGACATCAATCTACCAGGCTCTCTACGGTAGATAGATATTTCATTAACTGCCACGCAGTTAGAAGTCTCTAACGTCATTAACTCAATTATTTTATACTGCCCACTTTCTATTTTCTCTACGATATTCTCTAAGGGAAGTGTAGGAGGCGCACTTCTGTAAAAATTCACTCTGCCAAGCCCCAGGTGTATAACAATTGTGTTAAAAATACATGGAACTCTCCGCACAGCCTCTAGTAAAGTCCCGTCGCCCCCCACTATAAACACATGGCTAAAAAACTCGCCACAGTGAAAGTCATACATCTTATGCTTATTTTTTAAAAACGTGGCGACGTCTACTAAGTCTGGACGCGCATATACACCAAACACATACCATCGGCGTCTGTAAGGTATATAAATTGTTCGCAGTACTTAACCACTTATTGAAAAATTTTTTTATAAAAAAAGCCGATTTATAATAGGTATTGGAACTCCTCCAGCCCTAGTCTCTTCAGCGTCTCGTACGTAGGCTTCCCATCCACCCAGCCTCTCCTTGCGTAATATTCTTTAATCCCTTCGTCAAACATCTTAGAGGCAGTGTGGCCTTTCGCGGGACCTGTTTTAATAGGCTCTCTCATCTTAGGCGGCAGTTCGTCTCTCACCCACCTCCCCTCTTTTACATGAAACAGCCTCTCTACATTAAAAATACGCTCTCCTACAGTGAGTAGATCTTCGCCACTAACTCCCCAGTCATACGCCGCGTTGAATAAGTCTGCCAAGTGGCTTTCAAACACACCGTCTTTGTCTAAAGTGTCGAATTTACAATACGTCACCGAGTCTGTCAAAGCCATTAAGTGTTGTGCATATATCACGAGTTTTACTTGTTTACTTATACACTCAGCCGTCTCGCACAGAGGGTCTACTTTCTCCGGCACGCCCAGGACCTCCCATGTGGGCGTATATGCCTCTAAGTGGTCGCCTCCTCTATTCGCCGTTACGTACGAGATGGCGAAGCCCTTGAGTGCTCTTGGGTCGTAGGCAGGGAAGCCCTGCCCTCTCGAGCCGACGAAGGCGTCGGGCGCGCCGTATTTATTAGCAAGTCTCCAGTCTCCCTCTGCCAAGTCGTCTCCAATTCCGTCTCTATAGGCGAGTTTATACACTAGATCTATCAAAGCGCCTGCGTCTCCCCAATCTACGTCGTATTTCACTTTGCCTCTCTTCACTAACTCTAAGAATGTGCCAAGGGTATTGCCCAACGATATTGTGTCTAGACCAAGTTCATTCGCCAACTTCTCTAATTTTAATACTGCGTCAGTCTGTGAGAGACCTAAGTTGCCTCCTAGACTCCACGTAGATTCATATTCATACTTTATCTTCTCACCCGCCACTTTATAAGGCCCGGAGGGCACCGTAGTTATTTGAGTACATTGAATTGGGCACAACATACAGCCGTGGACTTCTTTTACATAGTTCTGTTTGATATACTCTCCACTTATTTTCTCCGCCTCCTCAAAATGACCAGTTTCAAAATTCCTAGTGGGGTAGCCGCCGATTGAATTTATAATATTTGTCAATACATTAGTGCCGTATTGATGTAAAGCTTTTGAGACGCCTGCATTCATGAGCTTTGTGGAATACTCAGTGGCTACTTTGAGGAATTTCTGCCTATCTACAAAATCTCTCATCGGGTCGTGAGTCCCCCACACCACAATCCCCTTTAGTTTCTTAGACCCAGCCACTGCGCCCAGCCCGCCACGTCCAGCGAAACGTTCATAGTCGCTAAAACGCAGGCCGGCTATTCTTACTAAATTTTCACCGGCGGGTCCGATTGCCATAACACCTGCTTTTTTCTCATCGGGCTCAAAACCTGCGTCTTCTAATAAGGCACGTGTGGCGGCTCCAGTCCATTTGCCCCAAATCTTCTTAGCTGATCTAATAGAGACCTCGCCGTCTTTAACCAATATGTAGACCGGCTCTTCGGCTCTACCCTCAACTATAATGCCGTCGTACCCAGTCCTTCTAAGCCAATAGGCGAAGTTACCACCTGCATTAGAATGAGTATATGAATTTGTCAATGGGCTTTTCCCCACTACGTTAATTCTACTAGTGGCTAAGTTTGCAGTACCTGACAGAGGGCCTGCGAAGATGTAGAGCTTGTTAGAAGGCGAAAACGGATCTACGCCACGTGGTAGTTCTTTTAGAGCAAGATAGGCGCCGAGTCCTCTGCCGCCTATGTATTTTTTTACAATATCTTCTTTATATACTTCTTCTGAAATTTTTTCTGTACTTAGATCTACTCTCAGTACTTTAAATACTGCCATATGATAAAAATTTTTGTTATTTAAAAATATTATTTCAATTTAAATCGTCGAGAGACTCTGTTATCTGATTGTAGTTAATTATAGTTAATTCTAAATTTCTCTAGAGTATTATACTATTTTTTAAAGTGTTCGTGTTGAATTTATAAAAAATCTCTTTGTCAGAGGTCACATGGTGTGGATAATTGTTTCCATCTCGTTGATATTTCTCCTACTTATTTTACTTACACGAGACAATATATTTGCCTCTCTGCTTCTAACGGGGATAGGAGTTGTGGTAGCTATAGGCACTGCGTTTTACCTAGGGCCTTTAGCATTCATACTGGTCTCTCTTGTGTATATAGTTGCTGCCCTAACTCTTGTAGTCATAGCCGCAGCTACTTTAGGTGACGTCAAAGAGACGCGAGTGTTTAGGTCGATTTCTCTCGCTAGCGCGGTGTTAGTCGCCACTCCAGTGTTGGCAACTATAGAGGGCGGCGCTGTTCCGGCGGCTGTTGGATTCGATTTTAGATTAGTTCCCCTACTGGCCGCCTTTGTCGTATTTATTTTGAAAATAGCCACTGAGCTGTCAATATGATAGAGTTATTTTTCATAACTGCTTTATTCACCGCCGGTTTTCTTGTCATAGCCACTGCAAATTCTTTAGTTAGAGTAATCATCGGCGGGGAGATCATTGTTTTAGGCGCAATATTTGCGTCTGCCTACAGCGCCGATTTATCAATGTTGGCAGTGGCCGCCGGCGTAGGCGTTGCGGAGACGTTGTTATTCATAGCGACGTTGTTTAGACTTGCGAAGGGGGGCTATGTATAGCGAAATCTTTATCTTAATTACAACGCTATCGGTGGCATTGGCGATTCTGTCAGCTAGAGTAGGCAGAGCCGCGGCCGTGGCGTCTATACTTGTGATGTTTGGCTTTCTCGCCATTGAAAAGAGCCTACTGCTCTCTCTACCGTATGTAGGCGACGTGTATATAGCCATAGATAAATACAAGGCGCCATTTATCGCCACGTCGCTTGTACTCGGGCTTTTAGTGACTATATACGCGCCGAAGTATTTAAACCACATAAATGCAAAGAATTGGTACTACACTATACATGCCTTATATGTATTGTCATTTGTATATATAATACTATTTGAGAACTTAGTATTTGTATTTATAGCACTTGAGCTTAGTATTATAACAAGTTTTATACTAATATGGTACTTTGGATATGGGAATAGAAGAGCTGTGGGGTTGTTGTATTTCATATGGGCTCAAATCGGGTCTATTCTCTTCCTAATCGGCATTGCCATGGCTGGGTATTTCGACGCATCTTTCTTCAAAGCCGCGGGACTTGCCTCTCTCCTAGTGCTACTTGGACTATTAATAAAGATGGGCACGGCTGGCGTCCACTGGTGGCTCCCCTACGCCCACGCAGAGGCCCCCACCCCACTCTCTGCGCTACTTAGCCCCGTCCATGTGGGTCTAATGGCGTATTGGATTTGGAGACTATTAGTGGGGGCCGGCTGGCCGGCCGAGATATTATACATCTACGGCCTCGTCACTGCAGTCTACGGGTCAATTCTTGTCTTTAGAGAAGTGGATGTAAAGAGGGCTCTTGCAGACTCCACAATTGCGAATATGGGTCTTTTAGTAGCCGCAGCCTCTATTGGAGGCGACCTCGGCTATATAGCTACTGTGTTATTATTTGTGGGACACGCCTTTGCGAAAGCATCGGCATTTCTATTGTCTGGAATATACATCGTCTCAATACATACGAGGATTTTAGACCAGCTTAGATGGAATATGTCTATTTTCACAATTTCTGTCTTGGCCTTCGTGGCTCTCTCAGGCGTATTTGGACTAACCTTAGTGGGCAAGGCTTACTTAGCCTTAGGCGTGCCGAAGACTTTAACAGCTGCTTTAGTCTTAATAGCGGCGCTTTTCTCCACGGCGCTGTATAGTTTCTATCTACTAAATAGAATATACCGCTCGGGGCAGGGGGAGGTAGAAGTCTCTAGAGACATGTATATAACGACTCTAATTACAGCAGCTATGCCATATGTGCTCTTACTGATGTTGCCTTTGTTATGGATCTAGAGTTGTTGATACTAGCGGCGTTTTTAGCCGTCGTCGTAGACTTGGCGCTGAAGAGAGGCGTCGCCGCAGTGGCTGTAAGCGGGCTCTTCGCCTTGGCGATGTACCTAGACTTGGCGAAGCCAGCCACTAATTTGTTAAAACTGGGGAGTCTGGAGTGGGGTTTGTTGTTCTTTATCTCTGT
The DNA here is from genome assembly GCA_946480885.1 of uncultured Thermoproteales archaeon. Next base: position 2,568 of record CAMLLK010000029.1, on the reverse strand, counting down.
GGTGTACTTCACTATTTCTATATACTCATTCTACTACATTAAAGAGGTAGAGAGAAAGAGGTGGTTCTGGGCTTGGATGAACCTTTTCTACGCCTCGATGGTTCTATTCGTCGCCGCCGACCACTGGGCTTTGTTATTAGTGGGGTGGGGAGGCCTCGACATCGCTAGCTGGGGGCTTATATTAACTTATAGAGATGAAGAAGATCAAGGCCGCGTTGGCCTAGGCGGCAGGTCTTGGGGGATTGAGTGGCTGTGGACTCCCAGCGCCTCAGCGCTCAGGGCGATTTTAACAGTAGAGGTCGGCACAGCGGCGATTTTAGCTGGTTTAGGAATTGCCATGAGGGAGACGCCGTACATAAGCCAATGGGGCGTTCTGCCAGACGTTGCCGCAGTGATGTTTTTAATTGGGGCCTTCGCCAAGGCGGCACAACTGCCGTTTACCGATTGGTTAATGACCGCCATGTCTGCCCCCACGCCTGTAAGCGCCTTGCTCCACTCATCGACGATGGTGAAAGCGGGGCCTATTTTATTGTTAAAACTCGGCCACGCCATGCCGACGTGGGCTATAGACGTCGCATTCGTCGTGGGGATTGCCACTGCTTTATACGGAGGCCTTGTGGCTCTAGCTCAGAGAGAGCCTAAGGTTCTCCTAGCCTCTTCTACTGCGTCGTACCTAGGCCTTATCACGGCGTTTGTTTTAAAACACCCGGCGGAGGCTCTGTGGCTTATATATTCACATGGAGTTGCCAAGGCTACTTTATTCATGGCCGTGGGGCACGCAATCCATACAAACCACAGTAGAGTGCCTGAGCAATATCCAGCCGTGGCTAAGATATCTATGTTTATAGCTCTTTTAACTCTAGTGGGCTTGACGCCTTTAGGAGCTGCGGCGAAGGCTGAGGCAGAGTGGTGGCTTTTGATATTTTCATTATTGACAGCTGGATATATTGGGAAGCTTATCTTAAGGACACAGACTGTGTGGAACTGGGGCGCCATGGCGTGGCCATACACAGCGCTAGTAATAGTCGGCAGTTTTTCCGTCTTAAAGTCTGCGATTAACCCCGTGTGGGGAGTGGCCTTGGCGGGACTTGCGCTGTCCTATCTCCCAACTTCAGAGTTGTTGTACAAGAGGCTTGGGCTCCCTCTACTGAGCGACTTAGTCATCCCCACGGTGTTTAAAACATTGGCGAAATTCGTCACAACTTTTGATAGATATATCGACCGGGTGTTAATGAGCGCAATGTCTCTCTGGATGGCGATATACGGCACAGTCGCCGCGTTGGAAAAGGCTATAGATCTATGGCTACATGGTTGGGTACCTGAGATGTTTAGAGCTACTTCAAGGGCGCTCTCTAGACTTTCTTTTGAATATTACCTATACCTCCTCGGCGTGGCGTTAGGCGTAGTGTTTATTTTGGCAGTATGGCTATGGATATAGTAATATACATTACAATATACATAATATTGAAGATTTTAGTTAAGAAGTCTTGGCCAATTGATTTTGTATACATAGCATTAGTTGCGTATTTATTATACGGCCCAAGTCTCCATACAGTAGTCTTAGCGCTGCCGTTTCTCTTGGGGGTAGTTATGTTAAGCCGTGGGAAGTTGATATACGAGGCTGGTACAGCCTCTGCGATTGCGTTTACTGGCGTATATTTAATGGCGCAGGAGCCGGCGTATATGAAAGCCCTAGGCTTCGCCATGGCGTCTATTGCGCCTGCGGCTTTATTGCCGACTCTAGGCGACAGAGGCTCTCTAGAGGGGTTATTTAGATATTTAATCATCTCGACGGCTGCTAATGGCTTTATGATAACCGGTCTGGCGCTTAGAGATATGTATCCAGACTTTGGGAACTTTTTTATCAGTCTTGCAATAGCAATAGAGCTAGGCGCCGTCCCTATGTTTTTATGGGTGGTAGATGTCTATAGCCGATCCGCCGCCGCCGGCTTGGCGGCTTTAGCCAGTCTACCAAAACTCGCAGCGGCGTATGCCTTTGTGTTTATAAAGCCGGCGGGGCCTGACTTAGTATTTTACACAATTGGGGCTCTCTCTATGATAGTGGGAAACCTAGGCGCGTTGACTAGCCACGACTTGAGAAAAGTCTTTGCCTACTCTACAGTGGCACACGCCGGCTTTGCGTTATTTGCCTATCCACTAAGCCAGTGGCTGGCCTTCCTCTTAGTGTTTGCAGACGTGTTGGGCAAAATGGCGTTATTTAACCACTTAGATAAAGGCTCAGCAAGGTGGGGGGCCGCTGTGTTAGTCTCTAACCAAATAGGAATACCCCCGGTCTTGGGGTTCTGGCCTAAGCTCTATTTAATTGTATACACAGCAGTGACGTTAGGCACGGCGGCGGCTATTTATATTTTGATAAATATCGTATTAACGGTGCCCTATTATTTCAGAGCTATGTCGTCGCTGCCGCCTGGCCAGGCGATGTTTCCAAAAGTCGCGGCTTCTCTCTTAGTATTTATCGGCGTCATAGCCCCTCTCTGGATTTCTTATTTACTATCATGATTATTAATTTGAATTTTTTAAAAGCTCCTCTATGCATAACATAAATAA
>CAMLLK010000028.1 GCA_946480885.1 uncultured Thermoproteales archaeon | reverse complement strand
AGAGAACACAGCGGGTTTAAAAATACAATATCTGTGAGCTGTAGAGTCTTTATACAATACCTAGAGGAAGTAGTTACCTCCGCCGTGGAGAAATGCGGCGTGTTGATAATAGTTATAGGACACGGCGGCGTTGTAGATGCTGTAAAAGTCGTAGAGCATGAAGTAAACAACCAACGCGGCCCCAGCGCCTACTCAATTAACATATGGAGTTATCTAAAGGCTAGAGACCACGCAGGTACAGACGAGACTAATATATACCTAGCCACGGGGGGCCGGCTAGTGGGTGAAGTGGCTGAGATTTGCGAAGGCGACGTCTCTCTCTTCGGAAAAGCGCCTGTGCACTATTTCTCAAAAAGCGGCGTAGTGGGTTGTCTAAAGCCTTCTGAAATAGATATAGAGAAAGGCTATGAGAAATTATCAAAAGCCTTAGAGAAGATATTAGAAGATGTTAAAAAATTCCTAACTATTCACTACACTTTTTCAAAGCGTCTGTAAGTTGTTCAACAGCTTTGACAAGTTCTTTAAGACCTGCTATTTGTATAGTCACGACGACGTCTTTCTCATCCGGCTCTTCTTTAAGCTGTGTTGAAATTTTTTCAAGTTCGTCTTCTCCTTCTTCTTTCTTTTTTCTTTTTAAAATCGACATGTCTTAATATATCTATAAATACAGCTAAAGAATATATGTCTGTTCTTATACTTCTCTATGTTAGTCTACTACACGTCAGTGTTTAAACTACACATACCCCCCTACCGCCACCCCGAGGCGCCTGATAGACTAGACTTTTTACTCAAAGGCGTAGAAGAGGCGGGGGGCGTGGTGGTGGAGCCTAGGCTAAGAGACGACGTTTGGAGCCTCATAGCGCTGGCACACGACGCCTCATACATAGACTACATAAAGAAGTTGTGTAGAGAAGAAGCCGCCGTCGTAGACGGAGATACGTATGTATCAAAAGGCACGTGCGACGCCGCCTCTACAGCCGTCTCAGCCGCAGTAGAGGCCGTGGATAAAAAACAGACTGCTTTAATAGCGTCGAGGCCTCCCGGCCACCACGCCGGGGTCGCCGGCAGGGCGTTGACAGCCCCTACACAAGGCTTTTGTATTTTTAACACTGCCGCCATTGCGGCGTTGTATAGAGGAGAGGGTGTAGCAGTTTTAGACATTGACGTACACCACGGCAACGGCACACAAGAGATTCTATACGACAGAGACTTACTATACATATCTATACACCAAGACCCCAACACTCTATACCCCGGCACCGGCTTCCCAGACGAAGTAGGTCGCGGCAGAGGCGAGGGCTATAATGTAAATATCCCACTGCCTCCCCACACGGGAGACGACGTGTATATAAAAGTTTTTGAAGACGTCGTGGTGCCTATAGTGAGACAATACGCCCCGGGGCTTGTGATAGTGTCGCTGGGGTGGGACGCCCATAGAGAAGACCCCCTGGCGCAGCTTGAGCTTTCGTTAAAGAGTTATTTATATGTCTTCGACTCTCTTCTGAAGCTTCAAATCCCCCTCGTAGTGGTGTTAGAGGGGGGGTACAACCGCGAGGTTATTAAGAAGGGCACCTACGCCTTGATAAAGCTTGTGGATAGAGGAGTGTTCACGCCTGGAGAGAGCCAGACCACTACGCAGCCTCATGTGTTAAAAAGAGCCGAGTCTATGGTGAGCGAAGTGAAGAGACACGTGGGTAGGTTCTGGATGCTATAACAACCTCTCAAGTTCTTTTCTAATAAGTGGCGCCGTTTTCACCTCTGCATATTCGTTTAATACAGTGTCTGTACAGACTAGTCTATCTATACAGCTTTTAATTTTTTCCTTGGCGTCTTTTAACATTTGGCAATGAGTCACTGCTGCGTACACTACGTCTGCGCCTAATCTACGGGCGGCCCCGCACGCCTCTACTAAAGTGCCGCCTGTAGATAAAATATCGTCTACTAAAAGCACTTTCTTGCCTCTGAGCTCTACATCTATCCTAGGGACTAGTGTAACGACTCCGCTTTCTCTGTCTCTATATTTTTCAAAAAATGTATAAGGCTTTTTTACAACCTCTGCGATTGCTCTTGCCCTATGTATAGAGCCGAAGTCTGGGCTAAGTACGACGTCTATCTCTGAGATTGTTTTTATAAACTCAGCCGCTGGGTAGATATTCATAACTTTAATCATTGTGGTGTATTCAACCACGTGGGGTTTGTGTAGATCTATAGTTATGATATTAGCCACTGAGTAGTGGCTCAGTAGTTTAAGTATAGTCTTTGCGCTTATAGGCTCCCCTGGCCTAAACCGTCGGTCTTGTCTAGCGTACGGCATATATGGAATAACTAATGTCACTTTCCCAACGCCGAGGTCGTTGAGAGCGTCTAGCGTGAGTATGAGTTTTACTAAGTTGTCGTTTACTGCTGGGTAGAGTCTGGCCACTACTACCGCCTCTTTACCCACATCTGGCAGGCGTACTATGACTTCTCCATCGGGGAAGACTCTCTCCTCTATCTGTTTCAACTCTCCCAAGTCTTTTAATTCATACGCTATATCTAAAGCGTTTAGAAAATAGAGGATGTCCATGTGGGGAGTTTAATCAAGTCTTTAATTTATTTCACCCACTCCATTGCTTGTTGCAACGTCTTAGAAACGCCGCCGGTTTTTACAGCTACGACAATAAGTCTATCTGAGCTCTTTAAGTACTTCTCTCCATTGAAGTCTCCGTAAATTTCCTCAATGGTAAAGCCCACGTTAGTAAGCATAATTCTCAACTCCCCAAGTCCGTATAGAGTTAATTCCAACGTCCTCTCGCCTATGTACTTACCGGCTTTGTAGATGTGTCTAACCTCACGTATTTTAGAAGTATATGGGTTGTACTGCGCCGTGGATAACACTCTATAGGGGCCTGCAGAGATCCAAAAATTCCACATCTCCCCAAGGGCGTTGTATATATTCTCAATTTTTTCTCTATTGGCGACGTCTATTAAAATACGGCCACCTGTTTTTATCACTCCAGAGAGCCACGTCAAAATTTCCATCTCGACCTCTGCGCCGAACATCCCAAAAGTTGAGTGCATTATATATGCGCCGTGGAATGCCGATTTTCTAAACGGGAGGCTTCTGACGTCGCCTTGGACAACGTCGCCGTATTTCTTAGCTATTTTTAGATACGAGAGATTTATGTCGATGCCTACCACAGTGTCGCTAGGCAGATGCGCCATATGGCGGCCGTGGCCGCAGGCTAAGTCTAAAAACCTAGCGCCTTGGTCTATCATCAACACTTTTTTCACAAAGGCGGCCTCTGTCCTCGACGCCTCTACGCCTCTGTAGTGTTGCATAAAGTCGAGATATATGTCGTCGAAAAATTCAGAGGCCCAATCCATATTTTGTAAAGTCACTTGTGTTAAAAACCTCTCTATGTCCAGACGCCTTTCTAAGTCTATTCATCAAGGCGAGGCCTACCCCCCTCTCCTCTAAAGCCGGTACTACGCCAACGTCGACGTTTAATTTATCTAATTCACGTAGTGATTTGTATAAATTCTTAGCCACTTCGTAGAGATCACTCCCCATATCAATGACGTAGTCGCCAGAGGCACACACGCCCACGGCGCATAGGACAGCTACTTTTAGGCCATGTCTCTTTAAGTATCTAACTGCCTCCTCTAAGTCGAAATAAATTAAGAATAACGGCGTGTCTGGAGAGTAGTGGCGGTATTTCATGCCCGGTGCGATGGCCGTCTCTGCCTCCGCCACTCCACGCGCTGTGGGGGAAACGACGACTTTGCCGAAGTATTTTTCCAACTCCTCTACAGTGAAGGGACCTGGTCTTAACAAAATGGGGGGGTCTCTAGTTACGTCAATAATCGTGGATTCAACGCCAAAGAACACAGGCCCGGCGTCAATTACGAGATCTACCTCTTTTCCCAAGTCCTCAACTACGTGGCTCGCCTCTGTGGGACTGGGCCTGCCGGCCTTGTTGGCGCTGGGGCCGGCCAGAGGTCCGCCAAATGCTCTAATCATAGCGAGAGTGACGGGGTGCGCCGGTGATCTAATAGCCACTGTGGGGAGGCCAGCTGTGACAAACGGCGAGACTACACTTTTGGATTTTACTACAATTGTCACGGGTCCGGGCCAGACTTTGTCCAACACCTCTTCTACTCTAGGCGGAATTTCAGCTAATGCCTTCGCCATTTCTATAGAGTCTACGTGCACTATTAGAGGGTTGTCCACAGGTCTGCCCTTGGCCTTGAAGATTTTTTTACACGCCTCGTCGTTTTTTGCATCTGCAAAAAGGCCATAGACTGTCTCCGTGGGGGCCGCCACTATGCCACCATTTTTCAATACCTCTACGGCTTTTTTTATAACCTCCGGGCTCGGCCTCGCCGGGTCTGTAGTTAAAACAACCACGTGTTTAGTTGGACAGAAATATAAACCTCTAAAATAAAGGAGCTATGGATATTTCAGTTATAGGCACGGGGAAGATGGGCTCAGCATTTGTTCGTAGAGCCGCCTCTCTAGGCTTTGCCACATATTGTTGGAATAGATCTGTAGAAAAGTTGAAGAGCCTCCCCTGCAGGCCTCTAGAAAAATTAGAAGACGCCAAAGGCTTAGTTGTTATTTTCCTCTTTGACGATAAGGCTTTGTATCAAATAGCTCCCAAAGTCGGCGGCGATTACATAGCGTTGGCGGGGACTTACTCTATAGAGGCAGTTGTACATGTCTTAAAAATACTAAATGGAGGCGGTAGGAGAGGTTTTGCAATGCCCGTGTTGGGCAGTCCTAGAAATGTTGAGAGCGGCGACGCTATATATATCGTTGGGGCAAATGGAGAAGTATACCGAGTAGTAGAGCCAATTCTTAAAAATTTTGGAATCTTAATTGAAGTTGGAGATAGTATAAAAGCAACTGCTTTAAAGCTTGCCTATAATGCATTATTGATATCTACAGTGGCTGTCTTAGGCGAAAGTGTATCTCTCGTCAAGAGATATGGCGTCGATGTAGAAGTTTTTAAACTGTTACTCTCCCACACTGTGTTTAAAGAAGTTGCCAATAGATATATCGACCGGATGTTGAGTAACGCCGCTCCGAGTTTTACAATTGAGGGGGCGGCAAAAGACCTAAGATACGCTACATACGCAGCAGGTGAGGCGGGGGTGGGCAATATAGCCACCAGCGGCGTGCGGGCGTTGTACGAAGTACTGGCGGCGATGGGCAAGGCCTATGAGGATTATGTAAAGGCTGGAGTAATTGAGAGTGGACATGGCTCTGTCTGAGTATATTTTCATAATACTCGGGGCGTTGGTAATGTTGATTTTCTTTATGTATATGTTTTGGAAAGAGACAAGTAGGAGAGTGAAGGAGTTACCCGCTGAGATTTTTACAGTAGTTAAATGCGGCGACGGGAAAGAGAGTAGGCGTAAATACCAAGAGGGAGATTACATTGGAAAAACCGTAGCAGATTGTCCAGACGGCGTAGTAGTTGGCATTTTTAAAGAGAGTATACAACAATGATTTCAATAAAAGAGGCGTTGAGAAAGGGAGAGGGGGAGGTTGTATTAAGGGGGTGGGTCTATCGGAAGAGAGTACTTAAAGAAAAAATCTTCGTCGTTCTACGCGACTCCACTGGAGTGATTCAATTAGTCTTCCCCAGAGACAAGTTCAAAGTGGCGGAGGACCTAAACCTCGAGTCTTCTATTGTTGTTAAAGGCCGTTTAGTAAAAGAGCCAAGGGCCCCAGGCGGAGTGGAGCTACATGTATACGACGTGTTGTGGGCCTATGTGGGAGAGCCCTACCCAATAAATGAAGACGCGGCTGTTGCAGATACTGAATATCTACTAGACGTGAGACATTTATGGATTAGGAGTAGGAAAATGCAAGCTGTGTTGAAACTTAGACATACTATATTCGGCGCATTGCATCAATATTTTAGAAGTAGAGGCTTTTACGAAGTACAGACGCCGATGTTTATAACAGCGGCGGTAGAAGGCGGCGCCACTTTGTTTAAAGTCGACTACTTCGGCCAGCCGGTGTATCTAACTCAAAGTTCTCAATTCTACCTCGAGGCTTTGATATATACATTAGAGAAAGTATACGTAGTGGCTCCAAGTTTTAGAGCTGAGCCTTCTAGAACTAGACGCCACCTCACAGAGTTTTGGCATGCAGAGATGGAAATTGCGTGGGCTGGGATGGAGGAGGCGGCTAAAGTGGGAGAGGAGTTGATAAGTTATATTGTTGAGAAAGTCCTTGAGGAGAGACAAGAGGAGTTAAAACTACTGGGGAGGAGGACCGACGCCTTGGAGAGAATAAAGCCGCCGTTTTATTGGATAGACTACGATGAGGCTATTGAAATTTTACAAAAGAAGGGGCTTAGTATAAAGTGGGGCGACGACATTGGCGCCGACGAAGAGAGAGTTTTAACTACTGAGTTCGACAAGCCGATAGTACTACACCACTTCCCCGAGAAGCTTAAAGCCTTCTACCACAGAAATGACCCGAAGAGACCGGAGGCCACGCTTAGTTTCGACGTGCTTCTCCCAGAGGGCTATGGAGAGGTTATCGGCGGGGGGGAGAGGATATATGAATATAAAGAACTTGTGGATAAAATAATCCGCTTTGGCCTAAACCCAGAGGATTACCAATGGTATATCGACTTGAGGAAATACGGCTCTGTACCACACGCCGGATTCGGCCTGGGGGTCGATCGGTTAGCTATGTGGATCGCGGGAGTGGACCACATTAGAGACGCAGTGCCTTTCCCACGTGACGTCAGGAGGACGCGGCCTTAAAGTACTTATAACTGGCACCCCCGGCGTTGGAAAAACTACACAGTGTAGAAAACTAGCCCGGGTCTTAGACACTAGGTGTATATCTCTAGGAGAGATCCTCCCACACACTCCATATGTGAAATACCTAGAAGAGCTTGTGACGTATGAAATAGTAGATCTAGAGGGGGCGAGGAGCTACGTCTGGAGTTTAATAAAGCCGGGCGACGTATTAGACACACACGTCGTTGAGTTATCCCCAGACCCAGAGGTGGCCGTTGTGCTTAGAAAGGCGCCTGATGTCTTATTTAAAGAGCTGTCCACTAGGCCTTGGCCTTTGAAAAAAGTGTTAGAGAACGTCTGGTCAGAGGTACTGGACGTTGTATATGTACAAGCGGTAGAGAGGTGGAGGCGAGTTTATCAAATAGACGTCACGAAGAGAGAGCCCGATGAGACGCTTCAGTTGTTAATTAAATGCGTCAAGCATGGAGTTTGTATCGACGATAGAGTAGATTGGCTTAGTTACGTAGAAAAATCCGGCTTCCTCGACTTTATTGAAAATCTGTCTCGCTGACTTTTCTCAAACTCTTCTTTTCAATTCTCACCAGGAGTTCCCACCCCTGTTGTTTTAAGTGTCTTAAAACACTTCTAAGGCTGTTTTTTGGAGAGGCTAAGACTACGTAATACACCACGCCTCCATGTGTATAGAGACGCGCTATGTATTTCCTACTCGCCGTGTCCTCCAGCGCTACGTCTAGGTAGTACATTTCACGAAGCGTTGGCATAATCTCCAGGAGGTCTTTATGTATTGCCTCTAGTTGGTCCAATGGCTTTTCTAATCTCTCCCCCCGGCTTTTCAACCCGGCGATTCTTAAATCAAGAAAGACCACGCCGTAGTCGCGGCCAACTTTTAGAATAGCTATAGATTTCATATGTCTAAACCGAATTGCTAGTTAAAAAAATTATCTCGTAACCACGCCCAGAGCTGTCTCAAACACAACCGCCGCCGGGTCTTCCATACGTAGTGGAGTCGTCTTCCCATGTCTTAACATTTCTTTAAGTACGTCTATACAGTCTAAACCTCTACATCTATACAACGGCGCCCCTAGTCTTTGTAAATATTCATCGACGTAGTAACTCTCTGGGAAGTAGGAGAGAGAGGGGACTCCCAACAAGGCCGCCTCTGTCGCCATAGTGGCCCCACCGCTTATCACCCCCGCCGAGATCGGAAGAGCACACGTCTGAACTCCAGTCACGAACGGTTATCTCGTA
>CAMLLK010000027.1 GCA_946480885.1 uncultured Thermoproteales archaeon | reverse complement strand
GCCGTTTCCCACCACCCGCCTGAGCGGCGGGCTTTTTTGTTTGATGTAGCGGAGCGGGTGGGTCTGGCGCTGTCCTCTCGGTATGCACGCGGGGGGGGGAGGTGTGGTGAAGTGGTCAGTGGCTAGGAGGTTGATTTCTAAGGGCGCGGTTTTACTATTTTGTCAATAGAAAGTGGACTTTTGCAGGGAGGAAGATCCCCCTCCTAAGAGGCTGAGCTAGATGCCGCCTCGCCGTCTCAGTAGGCGCGTTAACTAACTACGCCACGACCCTCTCCCTAGCCCTACTTGGCGTCTGGATATACTTAGCATATCTACTCGGCGCAGTGGCGGGTTATTTATCTAACATCCGAAGTCTTTGTATTTAAAAAAGCTAGGCGTTTCTATATAAATATGTGGTATTTTAGATTTTGTGAAAATTTTACTACTTGGGTGCGGCCATATAGGCAGTTACGTACATTATGTCTTATCTACAAGACACGAAGTTATAGTGATAGATAAAGCTGGGCGTTGTCCAAATACACTGACTCAAGACGCGTTAGAGACCCAATTCGGCGGATACGACTTAGTGATAAACACACTCCCCGGCGCAGTGGCGTATAAAGCCTCAATGAGAGCTCTACAAGCCGGCGTAGATACAATAGACGTGTCTTACTACCCAGAGGACCCAATGACGCTCCATGAAGTGGCGAAAGGGGCAAAAGCTCGCTATATCCCAGACGCAGGTGTGGCGCCAGGTTTAAGTAATATACTGGCTGGGAGAATTGTGTCAGATCTAGGCCACGTAGACGAGTTGGGGATATACGTAGGTGGGATTCCTGAGAGGCCAGTGGGGCCTCTGGGCTACTCCATTACATGGAGCCCAAGCGACTTAATTGAAGAGTATACAAGACCTGCGCGGGTGGTGAAAAATAGAGAATTGACGCCGGTGGACCCCCTCTCTGAGGTGGAGTTGATTCAGTCCCCCCTGGGGACGTTGGAGGCTTTTTACACCGATGGGCTTAGGACTTTAATACAGACTCTGCGGGATAGAGTTGACACAATGTACGAAAAAACTCTTAGATGGCCTGGCCACGTGGAGAAAATTAGACTATTGAGAGAGCTTGGGTTTATGTCTGAAGAGGGGGATCCGCCCCCTAGATTAATCACTGCGTCTATTCTGTCTAAATTAAAATTCGACGTGCCAGACGTAGTATATATGAAAGTAGTGGGCGCCGGTGGGGATAAAAAAATACAATATGAAGCAATAGTAAAACCACGAGGAAAGTGGACTGCGATGCAGATAGCCACTGGTAGTGTCGCCGCCTCGATGCTCTATGTAATAAATGATCTAGACCCTGGAGTCACTACGCCGGAACAAATAGGCATGTCTAATAGATTATTTCCCAGAGTCATCACCTCTATTAAACAACACGGCGTGGATATATTCTTAGAGTTAGTAGAGAGAAAGACATTATGACCGGCTTGCCAGACTACTTAAGAAGACCGGTGAGGGGAATGCGCGACTGGCTCCCACAACAATTCTACGCCTTGAAAAAAATAGAAGAGATTTTGTCAAACGTAGCCGAGTCTTTTGGCTATAGGAGAGTGGAAACCCCCGTGGTGGAGCACTTCGAAGTGTTGTCTCTAAAAGCTGGACAAGACGTAATAAATGAGATATATTATTTCAAAGACAAGGGAGGGAGAGACCTAGGCCTTCGTTTCGACATGACTGTCCCACTGGCTAGAGTAGTGTCGTATCATCTAGACGCCCCGAGGCCAATACGTTGGTACTATTTCACAAAAGTTTTTAGATACGACGAGCCTCAACATGGGAGGTACCGCGAGTTTTATCAATTTGGAGTGGAGTTAATAGGTTCTCAGTCCCCCCGGGCAGATGCAGAAGTTTTACAACTATTCGCTCAATGTCTAGAGGAGGCAGGTCTCCACGTGTTTGACATAAAGCTAAACGACAGAAGAGTAGTAGACGCCTATTTAAACTCTATAGGCGCCGCTGAGAATAGACATGCTGTATACAGAGCCTTAGATAAAAAACTGAAGCTGCCGAGAGAGGAGGTTGTGTCGTTAATGGTAAACAGCGGCGTGTCTAAAGAAGTCGCCGAGAAGATATACGACGACACAGTTGAGACGACGCTGGAAGAGGCGGTTTTAAAAATAGAGAAAATTGACAGTGCGCTTGGGACATTCTATAGAAAACTTCTTAACTATTTAAAAGACGTCGACTTAAGTAAATTTAAATTCGATATGTCTATAGTGAGGGGGCTCGACTATTATACAGGCATGGTCTTTGAGGCCTTTGCCGGCGATTATAAACTAGCAGTGGGGGGCGGTGGGCGATACGACGACTTATTAGAGCAGTACAGTGGAGTAAAAATCCCAGCGCTTGGCTTCGCCATTGGAGTAGAGCGTTTGATGGAGACGCTTAGTCTACAAGAAGTAGAAAGGCCCTTGGACTACTATATATACATCTTTGACGACGATGCATATCACTACGCCTACACTATAGCTAAGAAACTACGTAAGTTGGGACACAGCGTCGTTATTGAACTAGGGGATAAACACATCAAAGAAGCTTTTGAATATATGTTAAAGATAGGGACCAAGAAGTTAATAATAATTGGAAGGAGAGAACTAGAGAGGGGTGTTGTGAAAGTAAAAGATCTAGAGAGACGTGAAGAAATAGAGATGTCTCTATCGGAGTTAATCTCTTAAAATCTGTGTGCCGGCTGCCCCCGTGAAAACTTGATAACCCTCTTCTAAAGCCCCAATGGCAGCTCTCCCATTTGTATTTTGTATATAATACACAACGGCCTCTACCTTCGGCCCCATAGAGCCAGGTGGGAACTGTCCCTCTTCTAGATATCTCAAAAGCTCATTCACAGTGGCTCTCGTAAGTTTTCTCTGAGTGGGCCTCCCATAGTCTAAGTAGACTCCGTCTACGTCTGTGAGGATTAAAAAGACGTCGGCTTGTATCTCCACAGCTAACAACGCAGAGGTCAAGTCTTTGTCCACCACTCCCTCTACTCCTACGCCGTTACACAACGGAATGCCCCCGCCGCCCCCCGCCACGACTACATAGCCGCTCTCTAATAGGTCTTTGACAACTTTCACATCTATAATTTTCAAAGGCCGGGGCGACGGCACTACTCGACGCCACCCCCCTCTGGGGTCTTGTCTAAACCGCCAGCCGTAGGCCGTGGCGAGTTTTTTTACTTCTTCTTCGCCATATACGACGCCTATTGGTTTAGTGGGCTCTGAAAATCTGCAGTCTACCTCAACTCTCGTCACCACGGCCGCTGACATGCCCCACCCTAGATATTTGTCTATGGACAAGGTTAGGAAATAGCCGAGGATGCCTTGAGTCGCCGCGGTCAACGCATCGAGTTTAAATACGCCGCCTTCTCTCTGCAATTCAGCTAAATACCCCACCTGAGGCCCGTTGCCGTGTGTTACAACTACTTGATGCCCCTCTTTTGCAATAGTAGCAATTACCCCAGCCGCTATTTCGATATTTTTTAAATGAGTGTCTTGACTCAACGGCTCGCCAGGTTTATTAAAGGCGTTCCCACCCAACGCTATTACAACTCTCACTATGTTGTTAACATTATAGTTAATAAAATATTACGTCGAAATCAGCAGAAATTCATATGTATCATAAATCAATGCCGGGGTTGGCTCATCACGCGTAGTGTGGAGTTTGTTGCTGCTGCGGCTGCACTGGGAGGGGAGGCGGGAACCCCAACTCTCTCATTATTAACGCCGCCTCGAATATAGCCGCTTGCATAATAGGCCCGGCCACTTGCGGCGGGAGGTTTTTCACATCGACTTCGCCTTGTACGGCGGCTACTCCTCTAATAGTGACAGTGACTACGCTGGGGACTGAAGATATACTTATTGTAAAGGGTATCTCCACCACTCCGCCTCTCTTCACAGAGCGCTCTCCCTCAATCATTACTTGCATATTCATTTGTAGTTGAGCCCCCGCGGGGGGGACTCCCAGTCTCTCTGCGTGTATATAATCAAACCTTATGCCAGCCACGCTCATACCAGTTGGTCAATATCTAGATATAAAACGTTATCTCCCGCGTCTATATTCTGGACATTTCTTAACAATTTTTTTACTCCAGACGAGGCCTAGTTCAAACAACACTGTAAATGGTATAAACGTCAGTATGGTACTGATTAACGTAGTGTCTGGAGTAATAAACGCTATTAATATCAAAGCTGCGGCGTACACCAACGGCCTGTACTCAGCTAAAGTCCAGGGGTTGATTAGACATATCTCTGACAAAATCGCCAACACAATAGGAGTTTGAAAAATCACCCCAGTCCAAAACGCCAATTGAACCCACGTAGAGACTACAGACGCCACGCTGAAGATTTGTTCAACGCCGAGGATTTGTGAAAAATTTGCAATAAATCGGAATAGTACGGGAAATATTACGTATATACCAAATAAGTTGCCTAAGTAAAACAACGCGAGTGCGGCTCCCATATATTTCCTCACTGCCTTTTCCTCATGTGGATACAGCGCCGGCTGTATATACTTCCACATTTCGTATACAAAAAGGGGGAAGACTATCATGGCAGTTAGATATACTGCGGCGTACACTACAGCGGCTAGCGGGTTCCAGACTTCGCCAGCTATAAGCGCAATACGTATATTACCTGTGCTGTTTAACTCTCCTATTACGGGATTGAGAGCTTGGTAAAACGCCCAATAGGCAAGGGGTCTGTACTCCCCCGTGACGAAAAAAGACTGGACTACAGAAAGCACGCCACCCCCGCCCAAGTCTGGCGCGGGAATCCACATTAAAATAAAAACCACTACGAAGGCGATAACTACCTTTTTTAACCTAGACCCCAACTCTGCAAGGTGTTCCCAAAGAGGCATCTCTTTGTCGCGAGGCGGTTTATCACCCACATAATCTACACCCGATCGATCTTAAATCTTTATAGACTAAAAGTTTATATAGTGAGATAGACTTTATTCATATGTATCTACTCATCGGGGGTCAGGAGTGGATTGTGATATTAATTGCATTGATAATTATCTTAATATGGGGGCCTTCTAAACTGCCGTCATTGGCTAGGAGTATGGGAGAGGCTATTAGAGAATTTAGAAAAGCCTCTTCTGGTCTTGAAGAAGATAGACGACATGAAAAGAAAGAGGAGATAGACCAAAAGTTGTTAGAGACTGCGAAATCGTTAGGGATTTCCACAGAGGGTAAGACGAAAGAACAGATACTAGACGAGATAAATAGAAAAATTGCAGAGTTGAAAAATAAATAGTCAGCCCGTCGTCAGTTCTTCAAATATCTGTCGTCTAGTTATTCATCACTGTGATCACTACGCCTAGACTCACTAACGTAGCGCCTAATATGTGTTTTGGAGATATAGACTCTTTATTAATCGCTCTGTCTAAAATTTGAGATAAGATGGGGGTGAGCGACGTGGCCACTACAGTGGCCGCCACTCCGATCAAGGCCATGGATTGTATAAATGCTATAGATCCTATCGCCAATCCCACTACTCCCGAGGCCGTTGCGTAGAGTACACCACCAGTTGTAAATACTCTAAAGTTTGTAAATGGTAAGAAAAGTGGAATTAAGGCGGCTGATCTAATCACTGCAATTGTGTACGGCGACGCCTCTTTAGAGACTAATCCCAATAACGCCGAAGCAGCTCCCCAACTTATTGACGCCACGGCGCCGTATAGAACTCCCCCTTTGTTAATTCTCCCGCCGAGGGCTATTGATATACCGCCAAAAGCTAAGGCGGCTCCTATTAATGTATATGTCGTTGGGGACTCTAGCCCAATGGCTGAAGTGAATATCTGTGTAGTGAATATATACGTATATCCAATAGTTACCGCCGTTGCAACTCCGCTTTGTTTAATTGCTTTAAAATAGGCGTAATCTCCAAGACCTGGGCCGAGTATTGCAGAAGCAGCTGCTATTGCCGCAACTTCTAGATCAAATTTATAATTTGTAAATGGCAGTAGTATAGCCAATGCCGTTATATTTCTAATCGTGACTAAGGCAGTAGGCGAGACGCCTCTCAACGTAGCTGCTCTAACAAGTGGGGCGTTTATTGAAAAAGCTAAAGTGGCGACTAAAGCTGCGGCTATTCCATACATCAAATAGACCCCCCGTTTTGTCTATATCTATCTAACAGCTCCCTAATGGCGGCCCTTATGGCCTCACTCCTGTTTTGGTAGAGACCCAGTCGTACTAACTCATCAATATTCTCCACGTATGAACGGGGGACGTGAAATGAAATAAGCACCATCTTCTCTCTAAGCCTTTCCATGCACCCACCTGAAATTCCATTTTTTATATATTGCGGAGTTTGTAAGCCCCCCAGTCATGTCTCTCAGCCACTGTACATGGGTCGAACTGCCTCTGTGTAAAATTTTCTATTCTATATTCGTCTTCTATCTCCACGCCAGTAATCAACGACGTCAAACGCTCGGCTAAAGCCGGCCCTAGCATAGAGCCGTAGCCGTCTAGACCTCCCAATATGTATAAATTCTCTACGTCGGGGTGTCTCCCGTATACTGGACCGCCGTGTGGCCCCATCTCGCAGCGGCCAGATTTTACATATAGCGGATATACAAAACTCACCCTCTCTTTAATTAAGTTTGTGATTTTTTTCACATATCCACTCGGCACTCCGCTGCCGTAATTTCCACATCCGTTGCCAGCTATGTAAAACGGCGGAGTGGCCGGCCTGCCGTACCACCCTAGTACGTAATCTCCAATACTAAGACTCCACAGCCGTCTAGGCGCTATATACAAAACGGCATGGCATTCATATGGCCTTAGCGGAAGCCATACGCCGGCTTCTTCCGCCAGTTGACTATTTCTATACCCAGCCGCCAGCACTACTATATCTCCCTCGACTCTCCTCCCCTTAACTACTACGTAGGCCTTGCCGTCTCTTAGCTTCAATACGCCGTAGTCCTCTCTAAACCCCAACTCTCTCCTTAGGCTTTTGACTAATTTTCTCACTGGGACGAGGTAGTCTTTAGAGACTACAATAATTTCGTCGGGGGTAGTTCTGACGCCCTCGAAACTATCTACGACTTCGTACTGTATACTAGACAACGGAGTTAAGTCGACCCACCTCGGCAGTATGTCTATAGACAACACCTCCCGAACTGAGACAAACTCTCTATAGATTTCTAAACTCCTCTTCGCCAACTCTATGTCAGATTCATGCGGCATAGATAAAGTCACCACAAGCGACGTAAGGGGGTACTCCACCTCGCCTCCGATTCCAACTACTTCAAAACCGGCTCTTTTGAGGAAATATCCTATAAACACGCCGGCTACGCCGCCACCCAACACTACGGCTTTCACACACCGGTGTAATTACAATTTTAAAAACTTCAAGCCCGGATAAAGTTTTTAGATCTCTCTGTAGTTATATACATTGATGAAGGCAGGTGTGTGGCGAAGATGAGCGGTGGTGACAAAACTGACTACTTACAGAGCCCCTTGTGGATAAATAGATTTTTCTCCGCCTCTTCTCCAATAGTGCTCTCTGGGCCGTGTCCCGGGTAGACTACGTAGTCTCCGGGCAGTTGGTATAGTCTACACACAGATTCAACCAAGGCGTTCCAGTCCCCCAGGGGGAGATCTACGCGGCCGACTGACCTGTAGAACAAGACGTCGCCAGTTAATACATAGCCCTGTCCAATTAGCGACACAGAGCCGGGAGTGTGTCCAGGCGTGGGCACGACGTTTAGTTTCCATATCTTACCGCCAAGAGGCGTGGGGGAAGGAATCTGGGGGATGTGGAACCCCCAGCGAGGCGCCATGGAGTTAATGACGTAGTAGTGTTCCCAATCTTTAGAACTAGCGTAAAAAGACGTGTTGAATATCTCTACTAACTCAGCCGCTGTATATACGTGGTCGAAGTGTAGATGAGTAGCCACCACGGCGGCAACTGACCTACGGCCCACGGCTTTTAAGATTTTGTCTAAGTCGCCCCCTGGGTCCACTATAATACATTCGTCGAATTCACACAATACATATGTATTTGTTAAAAGAGGGCCTGTCACAACTCTTATGATTTCCACAAACG